>DASUDJ010000147.1:0-3330 GCA_036275635.1 Limnobacter sp.
CCTGACAGGTATTGGGCAGAAAATGCAGCCTGGTGGGTTTCAGGCAGATCATCCCGTCGAATGTAGGTGCGCAGGTTGTGGCCTGCCAGTTTCAGAAACGGGGCACCCTCGCCGTTGTTTGCCTGTTCAAGTTTCAGGCGCAGTTCATCCTGCTCGGCAGTGCCTGTCCATGGAAAGCCACCCCAGTTGCCGTCCACATTCACTTTCAAATGGTTCAATTGCAGTTCGTTACCCTGATTGAAACGCGGCTTTGCATTCACGGCAATGTACATTTGATTGGCAATTGCGGGCCGGTCAGCACTTGCAGATGTAATGCCGATGCGCCACCCCAGGCTGAATTGCTGGTCTGCCTCGGTTCCGCCCAGTTGCACTTTCAATTCTTCGATCTTTCCGCTGAACTCCTGTTGCATGTCCGGGTTGCGCACCAGGAAGTTGGCCTGTTCTATTTCCAGTTGGTGCAAGGCCAACCGGGGTGTGAAGAACCCCGGGTTGGCGAACTGCGTACCCTGAAAGCCGCGTGCAGCAAGGGTGGCAGGCAGTACCGGAAAACAGCGGGTGTTGAAACTGCTGCAGTCCTGCTGGGTGTCAGCTTGCACATTCAGGCCTTTCAGGCTGATTGCAGTGACCTGCAGTTGCCCCTTGCGCACAGATTCCACCAGATCCATGCCCACTTTCAGCAAACCCAACTCAACTTTTTCACGGCGGGCTGGGTTGTGGATGGAAATCTCGGACACCATCAACTGGGGTTTCAATGACAAGGCCACCACGACCCGTTTTGCCTGTATGTCCTCATTTGGATACTGGCTTTGCAGGGCCTGCAGGCGGCCTTCCCACAGGAAGCGGGGCACCACCACGCCATGCGGCACCACCACGAAAATCATCACCAGCAGAAAGAGGGCAAAAAGCAATTTGCTGGTCTTGGACATGGTGATGAGGGTGCTGCAAGTTGAAACTGCGCATACCCTAGCACACATTAACAACGCATTAAAACCTGTGTTTTGAATTGAAGTGAGAATGACTATTATTTAGTATCTGGTCAACTTTGCTGGAGACCTGATATGCCTTGTTTTTCCGAGAATCCATCCCCGACCTGCACACCGCTTGCCCTGGCCCTGGCAGGCCTTTTTGCATTGCCTGCAAACTCCCATGCGGAGGAAGCTGTTTCCGAGCGCACCCTGGCCACAGTGAAGGTCATTGGCGGCGCTGAAAACCTGCCGGAACTGGGCGGAGCGGGTCATATTCTGGGAAAAGCGGAACTTGAAGATTCGCGCGTGTTCACTGCCAATGAAGCCCTGCGCAAGGTACCCGGTGTGAATGTGCGGGATGAAGAAGGTTTCGGCCTCCGCCCCAACATCGCGATTCGGGGCTTGAACCCTACCCGTTCTACAAAAGTGACCCTGCTGGAGGACGGCCTTCCATTGGCCTATGCACCGTATGGTGACAATGCCAGTTACTACCACCCCATGATTGACCGCTATGAACGCATCGAGGTGTTGAAAGGGGCCAGCTCCCTGTTGTTTGGTCCGCAGACCATTGGCGGTGTGATCAATTACATCACGCCTGCGCCCCGGCAGGCGCTTGGTGGTTTCGTGCAGGGTGCTGCAGGCAACCGTGGCTTCCTGAACGGCAAGGTGAACATCGGCGGCGGTGGCTTCAGCCTGGATTATGCCCACAAGGAGGGCGAAGGCGCACGGGACAACACCAACCACCGCCTGGATGACCTCAATTTGAAATATGCGTTCTCTGTGAATGAGCAGCATGCAGTCACCCTGCGTGCGAATTTTTACCAGGAGAATTCACAGGTGACCTATGCCGGTTTGACCCAGGCCGAGTTTGAACGCCTGGGTGGTGAATACAACCCGTTCAGGAATGACCGTTTCGAAATTGAACGCACCGGCGTGTCGGCCACGCATGACTTCCTGATCAGCGACAAGGCCAACCTCACCACCAGCATGTATTACTTCCAGTTTGACCGCGACTGGTGGAGGCAGGCCAGCAACAGCCAGGATGGGCAGTGTGGTGCAGCTTTCAATGCGCAAAGACTGGCTGGCAATGTGGTGAATCCGGACACCTGCAATTCCAACCAGGGTCGCCTACGTTACTACGAAACCTACGGCATTGAACCCCGTTTCACCCTGGCGCACAGCAGGGGTGAGTTCCAGGCGGGCGTGAAAGCCCACTATGAAGACCAGGACCGCCAGCAGATCAATGGCAGCAGCCCCACCGCGCGCGCTGGTACCTTGGTGGAGAACAACCTGCGAAGCACCACGGCCTATTCAGCTTACATCGCCAATCGTTTTGATGTGGGCCAGTTCAGCATCACGCCGATTGCGCGATATGAATCCATCAGCGTGGAACGAACCAACCAGTTGAACAACACCACCGGTGAAGAGGATGTGACTGCATTCACACCCGGCCTGGGCATCACCTGGAACCCAGGCAGTAACCTGACCGTTTTCTCCAGTATTCATGAAGGCTTTGCTCCACCCCGGGTGGAAGACCTTGTGGGTACTGCGGGCACAGTAACCGAAGTGGATTCGGAAAAGTCGACCAACTTTGAATTCGGTGTGCGCAGCCAGCCTTCAGACAGCCTGGCTTTCCAGGCGGCCTACTTCCGCAATAGTTTCAGCAACCTGATTGCAGTGGGCTCGATTGCGGGCGGTGGCACGCCTTTGTCGCAGGGCAGGGCTTTGTTTGAAGGAATTGAGCTTGCTGCAAACGGCGAGGTTAGCCAGGGCGAGTGGAAGGGTGTATTCGGGCGCGTGGCCTACACCTGGTTGCCTGTGGCTGATCAAACCGAAGGCTTCCGGAATGTGGCCACGGGTGCATTGGTTGGGGTGACCGGCAACCGCCAGCCTTATGCACCACGCCACACATTGACTGCAGCCCTGGGTTACCAGCAGGGTGACTTCAAAGGGGAGGTGGAGGCACAGCATGTTGGCAAGCAGTTCTCGGATTTTGCCAATACAGTGGCGCCCTCGGCCGATGGGCAGCGGGGTGAAATTGATGGCTTCACTGTGTGGAATGCAGCCTTGAATTACAAGCTGGACAAGTCCACGTCCGCTTTTTTTGCAGCCAAAAACCTGTTTGACCGGAATTACATTGCAGACCGCACCCGTGGAATCGTGATTGGTATGCCAAGGCTGGTGCAGGTGGGTGTGAAGTATTCGTTCTGAAGGTTGTCTGTAGCGCCCGTCCAATCACCGCAGATTGCGCGGTGATTGGTTTGCTTATTCGCAGCAAGCCCTGCTGAGGGGTTGGGCGGGTGATATCAGACGTTGAACAGGAAGTTCAGTACATCGCCATCTTTCACGATGTATTCCTTGCCTT
>DASUDJ010000148.1:0-2279 GCA_036275635.1 Limnobacter sp.
CAACACCGCCATGTACCGCTGGTGGCACCAGTTGTTTGCCGACAATGGCTACCTGGTGTTTGCCTTTGATTTTTCAGGCCAGGGCCGTTCAGCAGATGAAGTGCAGGGCGACCCCGGCAACAATATTGAAGAAGCCCAGGATGCACTCACCTACCTGCTGAACAAATCGCCGGTCAGCCAGTTCATTGATGCCGGGCGCCTGGGCATGATTGGCCACAGCATGGGCGCAATTGCCACCATGGGCTTGCAGGCCGTGGAGCCACGCCTGAAGGCTGCTGTTGCTGCAGCCCCGATCAGCGAAATTCAATCCGTGTTCGACAAGAACCCGATACCGGTGATGATACAGACCGGCGACCATGACGGCCCGATTGCGCCAATCGTGGCAGTGAACCCCGCCGTGGTACGACCGGTGTATGACAGGCTGACCAGCGACCGCGCATTCATCGTGGCCGACGCCGCCAGCCATGCCCAGCACACCAACTATCCGCTTTTGCCCACCTCCAGCTGGGGGCGGGAAATTGCGGCCCAGTATTCACTGGCCTGGATGGACTACCACCTGCTGGGCAACAGGGAGGCCTTGAAGGTGCTTCAAACTGCCCACCCGCGCTTGAGCTACCTGTGGGCAAGCGAAGTGGTGATTGGCCAGGACAAGCGGGTGTTCCGCTCGGCAGGCCCGGCCTTGGGGCCTTGATTACAGGGTTTCTGCAAACAGCTCACGCCCAATCAGCATGCGGCGGATTTCACTGGTGCCTGCACCGATTTCATAGAGCTTCGCATCCCGCCACAGGCGACCACACGGGTATTCATTGATGTAGCCATTGCCACCCAGGATCTGGATGGATTCACCCGCCATCCAGGTGGCCTTTTCAGCTGAGTACAGAATGGCGCCCGCGCAGTCTTTCCGCAGCTTGCGCACGGTATCGGGAGTGGCCTTGTCACAGGCCTTGCCCACCTGGTACACATACGCCCGGGTGGCCATCATGGTGGAATACATGTCCGCCAGCTTGCCCTGTATCAACTGGAACTCGCCAATGCTCTGGCCGAACTGCTTGCGGTCATGCACATAAGGCACCACCACATCCATGGCCGCCGCCATGATGCCCAGCGGCCCGCCTGACAGCACGGCCCGCTCGAAATCCAGCCCGCTCATCAACACATTCACGCCACGCCCCACCTTGCCCAGCACATGGGTTTCCGGCACCTCGCAGTCCTCGAACACCAACTCGCCGGTGTGGCTGCCACGCATGCCTAGCTTGTCCAGCTTCTGTGCAATTGAAAAACCCTTGAAGCCTTTTTCAATCAGGAACGCAGTAATGCCGTGCGGCCCGGCGGCCAGGTCAGTTTTCGCATACACCACCAGCACGTCTGCATCTGGCCCGTTGGTGATCCACATCTTGCTGCCGTTCAGCACATAGCGGTCGCCTTTTTTATCAGCCCGCAACTGCATGCTGACCACGTCTGAACCGGCATTTGGCTCGCTCATGGCCAGGGCACCTATGTGCTCACCGGAAATCAGCTTGGGCAGAAACTGCTTCTGCTGCCAGTCGTTGCCATTGCGGCGAATCTGGTTCACGCACAGGTTGGAATGTGCACCGTAGCTGAGTGCCACCGAGGCGCTTGCGCGTGACAGTTCTTCCATGGCCACGATGTGGGCCAGGTAACCCATGCCGCTGCCACCCAGCTCTTCCTCAACCGTCAGGCCCAGCAGGCCCATGTCGCCCATTTTTTTCCACAGGTGCATGGGGAACTGGTCTGTCTTGTCCATTTCTGCAGCCAGCGGGGCAATTTCCTGCTGGGCAAAATGCTGCACCGTGTCGCGCAGGGCGTCGATGTCTTCTCCCAGATCAAACTGAAGTCCAGGCAAATTCAACATGTGAAAGTCTCCGTACAAATTATGCTTTTGCAAAATGATGCCCTACAATCAGCCCCTTCATCTGCACAAATGACTGAAAAGTCACCAGAAAACACATGGGAATTGAACGTTTGCTTGAACCGCCTGCAAACGACGAGCAACCTTTGGTTCAATAGGTAAATCCAGGGGAGAGCTTTTCCACTTCATTTTCAAATTGATCCGCTGGAATTCCCCGCAAGCGTCCCATTTCAACTGATACGGCATTTCTGAACATGGCAACACGTATATCGGAAAGCACCTGTTGATCCACACCTTCCAGGTTGTCCACATTTTCCAGCTGAGTGCCCTCGAACGCTTCATCCATCCTGTTTTGTACCTGCCCAGCAATCGTGGTGACATCCTGCCGGAAATCAAATGCAGAAAGAAC
>DASUDJ010000149.1:0-4875 GCA_036275635.1 Limnobacter sp.
TGGTCAGCGCCAGCAGCAGAGTCCAGCTGCGCAGTGCTCCGCGCTTTTCAGACACGGCCAGCGAATGGATCAGCGCTGTACCTGCCAGCCATGGCATCAGGGATGCATTTTCGACAGGGTCCCAGAACCACCAGCCACCCCAGCCCAGTTCACGGTAAGCCCACCAGCTGCCCAGCGCAATGCCCACGGTGAGAAAGGCCCAGGCCACATTGGTCCACGGCCTGCTCCAGCGGGCCCAGGTCATGTCGAATCGCCCCTCAAGCAAACCGGCCACTGCAAATGCAAAGGTAACTGCAAATCCCACATACCCCATGTACAGCATGGGCGGGTGGATGATCATGATGATGTCCTGCAACAGGGGATTCAGGTCACGACCATCCACAGGTGCAGGCGACAGGAATTCAAACGGATTGCTGGCCACCAGCAGGTAAAGCAGAAAACCAACCAGCACCAGTTGCAGCGTGGACAGAACCCGCACCTTGAAACAGGCTGACACCTCAAACCGTGCCCAGGCCACAGCCTGTGTCCAGCCAGCGAACATCAGCACCCACAACAGGAAAGAACCTTCATGGGAACCCCAGCTTGCTGCCACCTTGTAGAAAACCGGCAGCGCCAGGTTGGAATTTTCGGCCACATTCCGAACGGAAAAATCGCTGATGATGAAGGAATGGACCAGGCCAAGGAATGCAATGCTCACCAGCCCTGTGATCAGCAGCACATTCCGCTGGATGGACTTCAAAAGCGCGACAGCTGGCTCGTGGGTGTACACGCCGCGTACTGCGGCATAGCCGGTCACAGCGCCAAACAGGGCAAGAACGGTGGCCAGTGCGAGGCTGAACTGGGAAATGGTCGCAATCACTTCTCTACCCCGGGTGGCATGTAGTTTTCATCATGCTTGGCCAGCACCTCGGTCGCCATGAATGTGCTTCCGTTCCATTGACCATCAGCCACCACACCGGTGCCTTCCTTGAACAGGTCGGGCACGATGCCGTTGAACTCAACCGGTACCCTGCTTTTCATGTCCGACACCACGAAGCGCACCCTCAGGGAATCGGGCTCACGCTGCACGCTGCCCACTTCCACCATGCCGCCCAGGCGATAGGTTTTTTCACCGCTGGGCACTTCGCCACCCAGGATTTGGCTGGGTGTATAGAAAAACACCAGGTTCTCATTGAACACCTTGATCAGCGCCACTCCAAAACCCAGCGCCACCACGAGGATGGCAGCCAGAAATGCAGCCCTGCGGGCACTTGCGTTATTCATTTGAATTCCTAACCTGGCTGTCTCTTGCAAATTTTTCATGTCGCCTGTTCCGCTGTTGCAAGCGAGCCAGTTCTGTCTTGCCCGGTCCAGCGCGGTGTGCAAACAGCGCATCAACCAGGATCACGAGGACACTCAGGGCCACACATGCCCACACTGTTTGCCATGCATCCAGATTCATCAAAATCCTGCCATCCAAGTTAAAGCCAACGCCGGCGGGCAAGAAGATGCCTTGCCCTGTTCAATACCGTACTTGCACATATCAGCCAGAAACCCAGCACGCACAGCCACATTCCGGTAGCAATATCCGGGTGAATGCGACTTCCGCCGAGAGACACGCTGTAGCCTTGGTGAAGGGTATTCCAGAACACCACCGACAGGTAAATCAGTGGAATATTCACTGCACCAATCAACAGGCCGACAGCAAGTACACGATCCGATTTTGCCGGGTCGCTGGCCAATTGCCCCAGCGCCATCAGGCCCAGGTAAATGAACAACAGCAGCAGCTCGGAGGTCATGCGTGCATCCCAAACCCAATAGGTGCCCCAGGTGGGCTTGCCCCACAATGCACCGGTTAACAGGGCAAGCAGGGTCATCCATGCACCAGTGGGGAGCAATGCCCGCATCATGACTGCAGACACCGGGCTGCGGTAAATCCAGTTCAGTATTGCGTAGGCACAGGCCACCAGGTACAGGAACATGGACATCCATGCGGTAGGCACGTGCACATAAATGGCACGGTACACTTCACCCTGCTGAACATCCACGGGTGCCTTGAACAGGCCCACATAAAGCCCGAATGCAAGAATCGATGCGCCGGCCACAAGCAGCAAAGGCCACAGGCGACTGGCGAGTGCATTGAATTTCGGGGGTGACGCCAACTGCGCAAACATTGTCATTCCTGAATCAGGTTAACCAGGCGTTTTGCCGCGACTGGGCCGAGTAGCAGCAGCAAGAGGCCAAGCATGCCCAGCACGGTCAATGGTGCAGTCGCAGTTCGCCCGAGGTCGGCGGCACGACTTGCTTCCAGTCCGAAGATGAGCACTGGCACCAGCAATGGCAAGGCAAGAAGATACACCAGAACTGCACCGCCCCTTGTCAGCATCACCAACAATGAAAGCAGGCCCAGCAAAGGCACAGCGGCCAGAACACCCATCGCGAGCGCGGCAATCAAAGCCAGAATCTGAACTGGTTGCAAACCGAACTGCAAAGAGGCCAGGCCGGTGACAGGCACCAGCACTGCAATCTGGCAAACCACTGTCCACACTATTCGTACAAACCAGTAACGGGCGATGTTGTCAGCATGAAGTGAGGAGAGCAAACCCATCCAACCCACCCTGTGATCTTCGACAAACCAGTCTTTTGCTGAAAGCACAACAGCCAGCAGCAAACTGGTCCATATTGCAACCTGTGTGAATTCAACACTGGCTTTTCCCAGGCCGATACCAAAGAAGCTCAGCACCATCCAGTGAAACAGCGCACCCCACAGCAGCATCTGGGGGCTGCCAAGGAATAACCTGAAATCGCGAAACAGAAATGCACCATAAGCTGCGGCTTCAGCACGCGAACCCATGCTCTCGGGAAACAGCAAAGGTTGCGTACCTGATTGCCCAATTGATTCGGTGTGCGATGCATCCTGCCCTGATGGCCCGGCTTTCAGCATTCCCTGTTCCAGCAGGTAGGTCACCACGGCCGTGCCCTTCAGGTGTGATGTCAGCAAGCCGGGGTCCACATGGGTCGCCATGAACAGATAGCCGCCGTGCTGCAAATGTGCAGACACCAGGCCTGCAAAAATGCGAATGCCCTCAGCATCCAGCGCATTCAGTGGTTCATCCAGCAACCAGAGCTTGAAACCACCTGCTTTCAAGACACAAAGCCCCAGCCTCGCCCGCTGGCCGGAAGACAGGGTGCCGATGCGCTCGTACTGCAGTTCTGCAAGGCCGATCAAGGCAAGCAGCCCTGTAATTTCCTCCTGATCCTGGCCGAGGTGATGAAGCAGAATCTTCAGGTGTTCATCCACCAGCATTTCATCCCGCAATCCGAACTCGGGTTTGAACAGCACAGACTGCACCGGGAGCGCATTCGCCAGGCCTTTCAGCAAGGTGGATTTTCCCGCCCCGTTGGCGCCACGCAGAATATTCAAATTGCCGGCTTTCAACTCGAAATCAAGCGAGCCCGACAGGTCCACCCCGCCAGCGGAAAGTCCTGCACATTGAATGTGCAGCATGTCAGCAGAAAAACCCGCCTTGATCATGGTGTGGCGGGCTTCGCGGGAAGTTGAAGATTGATGCCGGCTGACAGTTCGGAAGCAGAAGCTGCAACCCAATCCGATTCAATATCCTCCGCTGCAGGTTCTGCAACGCCCTTTATTGACAGGCGAGCCTGTGCATGAAGTGTGGCAGGCAGGTTCTCCAGGCTGTCAGGCTGAATGAAGTTGTCAGGCCCAACCGGAATGTCGACAGTTCCTGCAGCCAGCTGGACAGCTGGCATTTTCACCACGGCCAGTGGCATACCGCTTGTGGCCTGCGCCTTCAGATAAACAAACAGCATGCTGCCAGCCTTGACCTGTTTCAAGGCATCCTGGGGAATATTTACACGCACGGTCGTAATTGCGCCTGCAGTGGCCTCGCTTGCTCCTTTCAGTTTGTCCTGCTGCACCTGGCTCAGCAACTGCCAGTAAACCTGCGCCTGGGAATTGTTGTTGGCCTGCTCTGCTGCGCTGGCTGCCAGTGCAAGGGCCTTCTCATGACGGGGATCGCTTTGCAGCGCTGCCTGGATATACGCCTCAGGCTCACCAGCCAGTTGCCGCCCTTGGGCCATGGCGGTCATGTCGGCAATATCGGCCAGGATATCCGGGTGACCAGGAGCCAGTTCAAGCGCCTTTTTCAGCGCCCTTGCGCTTTCAGAATAATTCGACATGGAGGCATGGGTTCGCCCAAGCAATACCCACCCCCGAAGGTCATCAGGTTGCGCAGCCAGCCTGGCCTGAAGACCCGCAAGCCTTTCCTCCAAGTTTACTCCATCACCCGGGTGGCCAGCAGACATAGGATTGGCAGTGCTGGTATTCCCAGATTCTTCCGGGTTGCCCAACCTTGGAGATGACCATTGGAAAGCAGCCGGGTGGAAGGCGCCGATCGAAAATGTAAACAGGCCAGCCAGCACAAGACTTCCACCAATCAATACAGGCAATGCAGCAGGCTTGGCCCAATTGAACCGGGCGAGCGGAACATGCACATCGGGCGACATGTGAGGCTTGCTTTCACCAGCCATCAGTTGCCAGTTTTCTATCAATGTCTTTCTGCTGGACTCATCAAGCGTGGGGTCGTTTTCAATTTCCTGTCGCCTGTTCAGAAAGGCGCGCCATTCCGGGCTTTCTTCCAGACCAGTGGCTTTCTGAGCTTCTTTTCCGTCAGCCGATGAAAAAAAACCGCCCCATGAAAAATACAGGCAAAATGCAAGGAGAAACAAAAACATAAGGCCTGCAAAGGCCGCTTCAAGACTCAATTCCCAACCCTCAAATGACATGCCGTGATACTAACATTACCTAGGATGTCGTAACATTGACGATATTCCGAAAGCTATCGTAAACCCTGAGCAGTACATTTCCGGCCTCGG
>DASUDJ010000150.1:0-2266 GCA_036275635.1 Limnobacter sp.
TCACCAAGCCCTGCCATGCTTGAATACCAGTCCATTCCAGTTACACCATTTGCCCAGAACTGCTCGATTGTCTGGTGCAGTGAAACCCGAAAAGCAGCCGTGATTGATCCCGGTGGCGACCTGGAGAAAATTCTGAAGGTGGCTGACCAGCGCCAGCTTCAGATCGAAGCCATCTGGCTGACCCATGCACACATTGACCATGCAGGCGGCACGGCTGAACTGGCTGCACAGTTGAGCATTCCCATCATCGGCCCGCACCAGGGCGACCAGTTCTGGATCGACCGACTGGCTGATCAAAGCCGCATGTTCAATTTTCCGCTGTCAAAGCCCTTTACACCGGATCGCTGGCTGAATGACGGCGACACAGTTCAGATCGGCAACTGCACACTGAATGTGCGCCACTGCCCAGGCCACACGCCTGGCCACGTGGTGTTCCATTCCGAACAGGCTGAACGAGCATTCGTTGGTGATGTGCTGTTCGTGGGCAGCATCGGCAGAACCGATTTTCCGGGTGGCGACCATGACACCCTGATCGACAGCATCAAGAACCGGCTCTGGCCCATGGGCAACGACACCGTCTTCATTCCAGGCCATGGTCCAGAAGGCAGTTTTGGCGAGGAGCGCAGGCGCAACCCCTTCGTGCGCGACCTGCAATTCTAGGGCTGGCGGCTGGCGCTCAGGTCAACTGGGCCATCCAGAAAGCACTAATGATTGTTTTCACATCACTGACTTCACCCGCCCGTATCTGTTTCATCAGGTCGGCGGGCTCAACCAGCACCACATCCAGGAATTCATTCGCATCCAGCCGGCGTTCCCCCAGGGTCAAACCACGCGCCACATACAACTCGATTTTTTCAGTCGAGTAGGAAATCACCGGGTGAATGGTGGTGAGGTATTCCATGCTGCTGGCCACATAGCCGGTTTCCTCCAGTAACTCCCGGTGGGCCGTGGCCAGCGGGTCTTCACCAGGATCAATTTTTCCGGCCGGGAATTCCAGGAACACCCTGCGCAGCGGGTAACGGAACTGCCTTTCCATCACATAACGCCCATCCTGCAGCACGGGGATGATGGCCACCGCACCGGGATGCACAGTGTACTCGCGCACCGACTCGCCGCCATTCGGCAGAAGCACCCGGTCCTGGTTCACTTTCATCAAATGGCCATCGAATACGCGGTGGCTTGAAATGCAGGTTTCTTCCAGGTGTTTATCCGGGTTGCTCATGAACAGGGCTGTCAGGGTATGTAACCTTCGCATTTGACCACATTGCCCTGTTGGCGTTAACCCTAAGCTTGCCGGTGGTACACTCGGTTGCCCACATATTTCCAATAAATCAATGTCGCTGCTTTCCAGTCTGCTTGTGCTTATCGTCGTGGCCCGCCTGTTTGGCAGGCTGTTCGCACGCTATAACCAGCCAGAACTGATTGGTGAAATCATTGCCGGTGTGTTGCTGGGGCCTGCCATACTGGGCCTGATCGAGCCCAACAAGGCCTTGGCAGGCATTACCGAACTGGCTGTCTTCCTGATCATCCTGAACGCCGGGCTTGAAATGCGGTTCTCGGATATTTTCAGCGCCATGAAAGGCAGGGGCCTTGCACTGGCAGCCATCAGTTTCTTCATTCCATTCGGCGGCGGCGTGATCATTGCCGCTGCCTATGAACTGGATGTCATGCGCATGATTTTCCTGGGCCTGTGCATTTCCATCACGGCCCTGCCAGTGGCGGTGAAGTTGATGGACAGCCTGGGAATCCTGCACACACCGATTGCAAAATTTTCACTGGCCACCGCAGTTGTGAATGATGTGGCAGCCCTGTTCATCCTGGGCATTGTGCTGAACCTGCCAGAAACCCTCACCATGAATGACGCAGGTGAAGCCGTGGGCATTGCCACCCTGAAGCTGCTGGCCATGGGCCTGGTGGTGTGGGGCCTGAACCAGTTGCTGAACTGGCTTGAAAAACGCAATGTGAATGTGCAGGCCTTTCCGGAAGCCATGATCCGGGTGTTTGGCCCGGAAGCCCTTTTCGGCATCGTGGTGGTGTTTGTGCTGGTGTTCGGCACTATCAGTGAGGCGCTGGGCTTCCACTTCGTGATTGGCGCATTTTTTGGCGCGCTTTTCCTGGACAAAAAACATTTCATTGCCTCCCGCTACAAGGATTTGCAAGGCACCCTGGGCTCGGTCACGAACGGTTTCCTTGGGCCAATCTTCTTTGCCTACCTGGGGCTGGAACTGCAGATTGTCAGCCTGTCAGAGTGGGATTTCCCCCTGAT
>DASUDJ010000151.1:0-4589 GCA_036275635.1 Limnobacter sp.
TGAACCGGTGCTGTGCACAGGTCAGCCCAGTCGTCGTCCACATTGTCGAGAATGAGCGGAATCGGGTCGAGCACAGCCACCGCCCGGTGGGCGACCGGATCAAGCGTGTCGCGCAGCGCGCCTTCCAGCACGGAATAATCAATCCAGGAATCAGACTTGGACACGCCAATGCGTGCGCAGAACAGCTGGATAGCTTCCGGCGTGTAACCACGGCGACGCAGGCCAACAATGGTGGGCATGCGGGGGTCGTCCCAGCCGCTCAATTTGTTTTCAGTGACCAGTTGTTGCAGCTTGCGTTTGCTGGTGACCACATAGCTGAGGTTCAAACGGGCAAACTCGGTTTGCTTCGGCAGGGGGTGGCTCAGCAAGGGCTTCAGCACATTGCCATCGGCCAGCCTGTGCTCCTGCGCCAGGTTATTCAGCAGCCAATCGTAAAACGGACGCTGGTCTTCAAATTCCAGCGTGCAGAATGAATGGGTGATGCGTTCCAGAGCGTCTTCGATTGGGTGAGCAAAGGTGTACATCGGGTAGATGCACCAGTCATCTGCCGTGCGATGGTGGAAGGCCCTGCGAATGCGGTAAATGGCCGGGTCCCGCATGTTCATGTTGGGGCTGGCCATGTCGATTTTTGCACGCAGCACGGCAGCACCATCAGGCAGCTCACCTGCGCGCATGGCGCGGAAGCGGGCCAGGTTTTCTTCCACGGGTCGGTTGCGGAACGGTGAGTCCACTCCAGGCTGGGTCAATGTGCCCCGGTTGGCCCGCATGTCGTCTGCATTCTGTTCATCCACATAGGCCAGGCCAGCCTGTATCAGGAATTCAGCCGCCTGGTACATGAACTCGAAGTAATCACTGGCGTAGTACAGGTTGTCTTCGCCAAAGTTTTCCCACTTGAAGCCAAGCCAACTGACTGCATCCAGGATAGAGTCGGCGAATTCCTCGCTTTCCTTTTCCGGATTGGTGTCGTCAAACCGCATGTGGCAGGCGCCGCCGTACTCTTTGGCCAAGCCGAAATTCACGCAGATGGCCTTGGCATGGCCCACATGCAAATAGCCATTGGGTTCTGGTGGAAAACGCAGGCGGATGGTAGCAGGGTCGGCAGGTGCACCTTCATGCACATCTGCGCCACCGGGCCTGCCGGCCCAAGGGCGCGACTGGTATTCCGGCTTTTTCAAATCTGCATCAATGATATTGCGCAGAAAATTGGAGGCTGGTGCATTTTCAGCACCAGCGGCAGCATTGTTTTTGTTTGCAGAATCAGACATCAGCACATCCTGTTGGCGAATGGGCTGATGTTAGCAAAAACAAGCCTCAGGCAACGGCCAGCGCCTCGCCCTTCTTGGAAGAAATTCCAGTAAATGCGAAATCAAGATCGGGCTGCTTGCCGTTCATGATGGCCGCAATTGACCGGCCTGAACCACAGGAGTGGGTCCAGCCCAGCGTGCCGTGGCCAGTATTCAGGTACAGGTTGGAAATTTTCGACAGGCCAATGTACGGCACGTTGGAAGGCGTGGCCGGGCGCAGGCCTGTCCAGTACACGGCCTTCTCAGGGTCAGCCATGCCGGGGAACAGTTCCATCACCCGGCGTGTAATCGCCTTGCAACGCACATCATTCAACTCAGTGCTGTAACCGTTCAATTCAGCAGTGCCGGCAATGCGCAGCTTGTCGCCCAGGCGGCTGAACACCAGCTTGTATTCATCATCTGTCAGGCTGACATGGGGTGCCTTGCTGGCGTCTTCAATCTGCAGTGTGGCGGAATAGCCTTTTGCGGGATAAATCAGCAGGTCAACGCCCAAATCCTTGACCAGCATCGGGCTGTAACTGCCCATGCACAGCAGGTACTTGTCGGCTTTCAGCACCTGCACCTGGCCGTCTTTGCCGCGCACGCGTACGCCGGTGATTTGGCCCCCTTCGGAATCCAGACCGAGAATGGCGGTGTCGTACCTGAATTCCACGCCTTTCTCTGCGCACAGCTTTGACAGGTTCTGGGTGAAGCGATGGGCATCACCGCTTTCGTCGGCTTCAGTGTAGGTGGCACCCGCGATTTTTTCCTTGATGGAACTCAGGGCTGGCTCAAGGCGCACGGCTTCATCAGCAGTGATCACCCGGCGGTCGCAACCGAATTCGCGCATGATTTCTGCAGGTTCCAGCGCATCATCAAATTCCTGCTGGTTGGTGTAGAAGTGCAGAATGCCCTTGGTCAGGCAGTTGTAATCAATGCCTGTTTCAGCCCGCAACTGCTGCAAGGTTGCTCGGCTGTACGTGCCCAGGTTCACCATCTGGATGATGTTGTGGCGGGTTTTTTCGGGTGTGCACTCGCGCAGGAACTGCATGCCCCAGCGCCACTGGCGGGCATCTGCACGCAGGCGGAACAGCAAGGGAGCATCTTCCTTCATCAGCCACTTCAGCACTTTTTTGGGTGCGCCCGGGTTGGCCCAGGGTTCTGCATGGGAAACGGATATTTGCCCACCGTTGGCGAAGGATGTTTCCATGCCTGCGGCTGGCTGACGATCCACCACGGTGACGTCAAAACCTTCTTTTTTCAAAAACCAGGCGGAAGTAATGCCAGTGACACCGGCACCGAGAACAATTGCTTTCATTGGAATGGCTCCAAAACAGTAAAAGGGCTTGCGGCAGCAAAGTCTGCCTTTTAGCCCCTCTCTGTCCATTTGCCTGAAAGATTCGCAACCAGTGTGTTGCTTGCCTCTTCGGCGGCTGTACTACGCGGCGGTTGGCCGCGCACAGCGCTCTCCAGATTTGAATTCCTGAACCTGTACTGAAGCCTGAGCGTTCATGGGGATTGCGCCTTCGGCGAACTGGCTTCGAATAAAAGCCGGTTGCTCTCCAGATTCAGTATGTGATTGTACCTGCCCGAACCTGGAGAAGCCAGTCTAATCAATGGCCAGTCATGGCCCTTTTTTGACTCACTTTTTCAATGAGTCGCGGATTTCCCGCAGCAGGAGCACTTCCTCCGATGGTGGAGGCGGCGCTGCCGGGGCGGCTTCTTCTTCACGAATCAGCGCCTTGGTGATTTTGCTGACCTGGCGCACCATCATGAAAATAATGAAGGCCAGAATGGTGAAATTGATCAGCACCGACACAAAACTGCCATAGGCCAGCACGGGAACACCCGCGGCCCGCACTGCAGCCAGGGTGGGCGCCACATTGGCCGGTACTTCTGCCAGGGGCAGGTACAGGTTGGAGAAATCAAGACTGCCAAAAATGCGACCCACTACCGGCATGATGATGTCATCCACCAGGCTTTTCACGATGCCACTGAATGCCCCACCAATGATCACGGCCACGGCCAGGTCAATTACATTGCCCCTTACTGCAAACGCCTTGAAATCCTTGAGCAAACTCACGTTGCCTCCTCAATTGTGAAATTGTGCGAAACGGCACTACCCGCGCAGATTATCACTGTGGATTCCTTTCTGGACAATACGACAGTGCAGGCTGGTGATAAAATCGCACCTCTTTGATTCAACAACAGAAAGTGAGCCATGGCAGGACACAGTAAATGGGCCAATATTCAGCACCGTAAAAACCGGCAGGATGAAAAGCGCGGCAAGGTGTGGACGAAGATCATTCGTGAAGTCAGCGTGGCAGCCCGGGTGGGCGGCGGTGACGTGGCCACCAACCCCCGCCTGCGACTGGCCATGGAAAAGGCTGCGGCAGCCAACATGCCCAAGGACAATGTACAGCGCGCAATTGCCAAGGCCACTGGTGAAGCAGAGGGCGTGAACTATGAGGAAATCCGCTACGAGGGCTATGGTGTGGGTGGTGCGGCGGTCATTATTGATTGCATGACCGACAACAAGGTGCGTACCGTGGCGGAAGTGCGGCATGCGCTGACCAAGCATGGCGGCAACCTGGGGACGGACGGCTCCGTGTCTTTCATGTTCAAACACTGCGGGCAATTCATTTTCGCACCCGGCCACAGTGAAGATGCCATCATGGAAGTTGCGCTTGAAAACGGCGGCGACGACGTGGTCACTTCTGAAGACGGCGTAATCGAAGTGACTTGCGCAGTTCCCGATTTCCACAGCCTGAAAACTGCATTCGAATCTGCAGGAATGAAATTCGAGCAGGCTGAACTGACCATGAAGCCAGCCAGCGAAACCGAGTTGCAGGGCGATGATGCTGTTCGCATGCAGAAAATCATCGACATGCTGGAAGACCTGGATGATGTGCAGCAGGTTTACACCAACGTGATCATCAACGAATAAGGCACGGAGCACACATACATGAAGATTCTGGTGATTGGCTCGGGTGGCCGCGAGCATGCAATGGCCTGGCGTATCTGCCAGACTCCGGGTGTAACCAAGGTGTTTGTTGCGCCAGGCAATGGTGGTACTGCGCTGGATGCCAAAATGGAAAACCTGCCCGTCACGGACCTGAATGCGTTGGCTGATTTTGCAGCAAACGAGCAGGTGCACCTGACCGTGGTGGGGCCGGAAGCACCACTTGCAGCCGGTGTGGTTGACCTGTTCCGCCAGCGCGGGCTGCGTATTTTTGGCCCGGCCAAGCTGGCTGCGCAGCTGGAAAGCTCGAAGGACTATGCCAAGGCCTTCATGAAGCGCCACAA
>DASUDJ010000152.1:0-5916 GCA_036275635.1 Limnobacter sp.
GCAGTTTCAATTCCTCGTCTTTCAGGATGGTCTGATCGGGGTGGGCTTTCAACAAACTGGCGATCAGGTGACGTACCTGCTGGGTCTGCCTGAACACGCTCGTATTCAGTCGGGTGCGGCTTGAGTAGCGAATGTCGCTCATTCTCTGCTTCACATCAAAAAGGTCTTCGGGCAATCGGCCCTCTGCACTGAACAAATCCACCTGGAAAATACAAAGGTCTTCATCACACTGTTCATCAATCACGTACTGCAGGGGTGTGTTTGAAACCAGGCCGCCGTCCCAATACCATTCACCGTCAATCTCAATCGGCGGAAATCCCTCCGGCAGGGCACCACTGGCCATGATGTGTTCTGGCCTTATGCGGATTTTTTCAGAGTCGAAGTAAATGAAGTTGCCGGTCTTGACATTCACTGCGCCCATGCTGAGGCGAATATCTCCGTTGTTCAGCCTGTCAAAGTCAATCAGATCAACCAGGGTCTGCTTCAGTGGAGAGGTGTCGTAAATGCTGGTCTTGTAAAGGCTTGCAGGCGCCAGCGGATTGAAAAGCACATAGGGATTGTGAGGCCTGAAAAAACCGGGCACACCCCAGGTGGCAACCAGCCCTGCATTCAATTGATTGTACAAAGCCCGGCCCTGTTCGCCGGGTACAAGGTTGGGAAACTGCAGGTTGGAAGACACCATGTCCCAGAACTGGCGCAGCTTTTCGACGCGCAAGTCGGGTGGATTGCCTGCAATGATGGCTGCATTGATGGAGCCGATTGAAATACCCGCCAGCCACTGCGGGTCGTAACCGGTTTCATGAAGCGCTGCATAGGCACCGGCCTGGTAGGAGCCCAAGGCGCCACCGCCCTGGAGGACCAGGACGGATTTTTCTTTCCATGCTTTTGGAGTTGTTTTCTTCCTCAACCAATCGCCTTGCGCGCGTTATGGAACATTCTCATCCACGGTGAAAACTCGCCAGCATCCTTCGGTGCCCAACTCATCTGCACATTGCGGAACACCCGTTCCGGATGCGGCATCATGATGGTGAAGCGACCATCTGGCGTGGTAAAGCCAGCCAGTGCCTGCGGGCTGCCATTTGGATTGAAGGGATACTGCTGGGTCGGCTGACCTTGCGAATCCACATACTGCACAGCCACCAGGTTTTCAGCAGCCAGTTTGGCATGGTTGCCCTGCCGGGAAAAGTCTGCCCTTCCCTCACCGTGGGCAACCACCACGGGTACTACTGAGCCTTCCATGCCTTGCAATAGAATGGATGGAGTCTTGTTCACTTTCACATTCACCAGGCGGGCTTCATACTGCTCGCTTTCATTGCGCATCAGCTTGGGCCAGTTGGCCGCACCTGGAATCAGGTCAGCCAGTGTAGCCATCATCTGGCAACCATTGCACACGCCAAGGCCAAACACATCGCTACGGCCAAAGAATTCTGCAAACTGGTCAGCCAGCACGCTGTTGTAGCGGATTGTTTTTGCCCAGCCTTCGCCCGCGCCCAGCACATCGCCGTAACTGAAGCCACCACAAGCCGCCAGGCCCTGGAAGTCAGCCAGCTTGCGCTTGCCGGTCAGCAGGTCGCTCATGTGCACATCCACTGCCTCAAAACCGGCCAGGGTGAATGCGCCTGCCATTTCAAGCTGGCCATTCACACCCTGCTCGCGCAGCACGGCCACGCGTGGCTTCGCGCCGGTTGCGATGAAAGGCGCTGCCGGGTTTTCTGAAATATCGAATGAAGGCTGCCACACCAGTGCATTTGGCAATTCAGACGCCGCCTTGTGCTCGCTTTCTGCGCAGGCCGGGTTGTCACGGCGCTTTGTGATTTGATAGCTGGTGTCGTCCCAGATGGCTTGAAGCTTTGCGCGTGACTCGGAATAAATGCACTTGGCATCCCGGTAGAACTCGATCACATCCCGGTCATTGGGCTTGCCAATGATGTTGCTGAACTTGCTCAGATTGAAATCACGCAGCACCTGCATGGCTTCGCTTTTCTGTGCAGCAGGCACCTGCAGCACCACACCCAGTTCCTCATTGAACAGGGCTTTCAGGGTCAGCTCATTGCGCTGAACACCCACCTGCTCCGGGCGAATCTTGAAATCACCCCAATCCGCGGAATATGGGTCGATGGTGATCAAATCCAGGTTGATGGACAAACCGGTGCGGCTTGCAAAGCTCATTTCAGCCAGGGTGGCCAACAAGCCGCCATCTGAACGGTCATGGTATGCATGCACATAGCCCTTCTCACGCAGCACGTTCATGGCCTGTGCGAAGTTTTTCAGGTCGGCTGCATCTTCCACATCGGGTGTGTCTTCACCCAACTGGTTGGTGACCTGCGCCAGCACGCTTGCACCCATGCGCATTTTTCCGCGGGCCAGGTCGACCAGCAACAGCACGGTTTCCTCTGCGGTGTTCAGCACCGGCGTCAGCGTGCCCCTCACATCCTCAACCTTCGAGAAGGCAGACACAATCAGGCTGACTGGTGACAGCACCTCCTTCTGCACCTCGCCTTCATTCCAGCGGGTGCGCATGGACAAGGAATCCTTACCCACTGGAATGCCCAGGCCAAGTTGTGGGCACAGGTCCATGCCCACCGCCTTCACGGTGTCAAACAGTGCAGCATCCTGCCCGGGTGTGCCACAGGCCGCCATCCAGTTGGCGCTCAGCTTCACGTTTTCGAGGTGTTTGATCGGTGCTGCCAGCAGGTTGGTGATGCATTCTGCAATCGCCATTCGGCCAGAGGCAGGCGCATTCAGCACAGCCAGCGGTGTGCGCTCGCCCATGGCCATGGCCTGGCCGCGGTAACCGGTGTAGTCGTCCAGGGTAACCGCCACATCTGCAACAGGCACCTGGTAGGGACCTACCATTTGATCACGTGCAGTGAAGCCGCCCACGGTGCGGTCGCCAATCGTGATCAGGAAACGCTTCGAGGCCACTGCAGGGAATTTCAATACCTGCTCAATCGCATCAGGAAGTTCGGTTTGCGTCAGGTCAACTACCGCTTTTGCAGGCTCCACATGCTGGTCCTTGCGCTCCATGCGGGGCGGCTTGCCCAAAAGCACGTCCATTGGCATGTTCACCGGGTCGCGGGGGGATTCTGCATCCTTCACCTGCAGCAGGCGCTCATCAGTCACCACGCCCACCACGCAGAATGGGCAACGCTCGCGCTCGCACAGCTGGGTAAACAGTTCCAGCGACTCAGGCGCAATGCCCATCACATAGCGTTCCTGGGATTCATTGCACCAGATTTCGGCTGGGCTCAAACCGCTTTCGTCGAGGTTCACCTTGCGCAGGTCAAACTGTGCACCCTTCTTGGATGAGTCAGCCAGCTCCGGGAAAGCGTTGGAAATACCACCTGCACCCACATCATGAATGCTCAGGATTGGGTTGGCTTCACCCAGTGTCCAGCAACGGTCCAGCACTTCCTGCGCACGGCGCTCCATTTCAGGGTTGGCACGCTGCACGGAATCAAAATCCAGCGACTCGGTGTTGGTGCCCGCATTCATGGAAGAAGCAGCACCACCACCCATTCCGATCCGCATGCCGGGGCCGCCCAGCTGGATCAGCAGCGTGCCGGCAGGAAGGTCGCACTTGTGGGTGTGCACTTCACGGATGTTGCCCAGGCCGCCCGCAATCATGATGGGCTTGTGGTAACCGTAAACGCGCTCACCCACGCGCTGCTCGAAGGTGCGGAAATAGCCGCCCAGGTTGGGCCGACCAAATTCATTGTTGAAAGCAGCCGCACCAATCGGGCCTTCAATCATGATCTGCTCAGGCGTGGCTATTCGTGAAGGAATGCCCACTGCCTGAGGTGTATCGTTTCGCTGCTCCAGGGGCACGAGTGCATCCTGGCCACTTTCCCAACTTTCAGCGCTGCCTTCAAAACGCAGATGTGATGTGGTGAAACCGCAAAGACCCGCCTTGGGCTTGGCACCCCGGCCAGTTGCACCTTCATCACGAATTTCACCGCCTGAACCAGTAGCCGCACCGGCGAATGGTGAAATGGCTGTGGGGTGGTTGTGGGTTTCCACCTTGATCACGAAATGGGTGGCTTCCTCATGCGGGCGGTAAACGCCATCCTCGTCCGCAAAAAAACGCTGGGCAGTGCCCCCTTCAATCACGGCTGCATTGTCGGAATACGCCACCACCGTGCCTTGCGGCGTGGTCTTGTGGGTGTTGCGGATCATGCCGAACAGGGTTTCGCTTTGGGCTTCACCATCAATTGTCCAGGTGGCATTGAAAATCTTGTGGCGGCAGTGCTCGCTATTGGCCTGCGCAAACATCATCAGCTCCACATCCGTGGGCGAACGGCCCATGTCGGTGTAGGCTTTCAACAGGTAATCAATTTCATCATCACTCAGCGCCAGGCCCAGTTCACTGTTGGCCTTCACCAGGGAATTGCGCCCTTCGGCAAGATCCACCACCTGCAGGGTTTTGCCCTGCAATGGCAGGAACAGGCTTTTCACATCAAAGCCATCGGGCAGCACGGTTTCTGTCATGCGGTCGTAAAGTGCAGCCTTCAGTTGCAGCAGAGCCTCGCCCTCGGGTAGCTTCACCCCACCCAGCAAGCCTTTTTTGAAGGCCAGTTGAAACTCAACTCCACGCTCCATGCGCACCACGTTGGCAAGGCCGGCATTGTGTGCAATGTCGGTGGCCTTGCTGGCCCAGGGGCTGACAGTGCCCAAGCGGGGCACCACCACGCAGGTCAGGTCCACCCGGTCAAGCGCAGGGGCAGCATGGCCGTAATCCAGAAGGCCTTCCATCACCCCGCGATGCTGGCCACCCAACTCACCCCGACTGGCCACGAAGTGTACAAAAACTGCACGAACGGAAGATACATTCGAGTCAATCGCCTGCAGGCGCTTCAGCAAGCCTTCCGTGCGGAACTCCGACAGGGCGGAGGCGCCTTTGAAGGTGGAAACAGTGAATTCATCAGCCGAGGACAGGGCAAGGGACATAACAGCAGCGGGGTTGTTGAGGTAATCTTGAATTATAAGTGCTACAGCCCTGACATCGGGCCCAAGGCTTTGATAAACCTTCCTGAATTTCCACGGATTACACATGGCGGAACTCATTCAC
This sequence comes from Limnobacter sp., assembly GCA_036275635.1. Classification (GTDB taxonomy): domain Bacteria; phylum Pseudomonadota; class Gammaproteobacteria; order Burkholderiales; family Burkholderiaceae_B; genus Limnobacter. The sequence continues at coordinate 5,069 of DASUDJ010000152.1, forward strand.
CTGCACCCGGAAAACCTGGGCCAGGCAAACTGGCAGCAGCCCGGCGAGGCCAGTCTTCCGGTGCTGTCAGTTCGGCAGATTCGCCTGCTTGAAGAGGCGGCCTTTCGCCTGACAGATTCCTTCCTGCTGATGCAGGCTGCTGGTATTCGTTCTGCCATCCGGATAGCGGACAAACTGGGCGATGCAGACCACCAGGAGCCCACCTGCCTGGTGCTGGCCGGGCCAGGGAACAACGGTGGTGATGGTTGTATCGTGGCGGGCGAACTAAAGCGCAGGGGCTACCCGGTGAAGTTGATCCAGGTGACCGAAGGCAGGCAAGGCTCGAAAGACCGAATGCAGGCCGTGCTGTGGGCAATGGCACAGGGGGTCGAGCCAGTGGAATTTCAGTTGGAGTCAGGCCTGCCCGCAATCAGTCCGGGAGTGGTGGTAATTGATGCCCTGCTGGGGATCGCCTGCGACCGTGCGCCCACAGGACAGATACAGACCCTGATTCAACTTTTGAATGCGGAGGTCCGTAAAACGCGCTTCAACAATCCTGCAGAAGCGGTTCGGGTATTTGCGCTGGACTGCCCCAGTGGCTTGAATTGTGATACTGGAACTGCACCGGGCGAAGCCATCCAGGCCGATGCCACTTTCACCTACCTGGCCTGCAAACAGGGTTTGCTGACCGGCCAGGGTAAACGGCTGAGCGGCGAAATCCTGGTTGAAGGATTGAGTTGTGAAGGCCTTTTGCAGCAGATGCTGCAAAGGCCTGGATTTGAACTGCATGCAACAGCTAGGGGACAGGCTGAGCAGTTGCTGCGCCTGCCGCAACGTGGTCATGAACACCACAAGGGAAGTTTTGGCAG
>DASUDJ010000153.1:0-4788 GCA_036275635.1 Limnobacter sp.
TTGCTCGCTGATATCATTCGTAAAAGTGATGGTTCTTTGCCTCTAGATCAGCAGGAACTGAAAAATTCGATTGCTGAGAATTTGCAGATTGGTGAACAATTTACTGGAAAAACCTGGGGTGATCTGGCAGAAGTTGCGAAGGTTGTGTTTGTTTCTTGCAGTGATGAATCTTTGCGATCACCAGTGAACACGGATTCTCTGCGAAGATTAGGAATTATAGGTTACCGCGAAGATAAGTCGTCACTTGGTAGTATATTGGCAAACAAGATTCTGGAGTATTCTGCAAAATCTAAGGATCTCGCGAACGTCGGTCTTCCTCCAGAAGAGTTGATAAATTTTAGAAACTTAGTGGAGGAGTTGCTGGTAAAAACTACTCAACTACCTCGTGTGTCTCGAGTACCAAGGCAGTTCACTACACATGCAATTGGGACGCACACTGCAAATGATCCAGTTTTAGTACAAGCAGTCGCCGCTAAAAACTCTGCCGAAACCACTTTAAATGCTGTAACGAACTACTGCAAATCTACCGTAGGCCATGTCGCAAATGTCTCCATGAGTATGGATTCAATTAAAGAGGCTATCATCAATACATGCAAATTGTTTGAAGAATTATTTCCAGCATTTTATTCAAATTTGGCTTCATCATCCGGACCTATTCAAGGCTTAAAAAGGGATCCTAATTTGAGTGAAAAAATAAAGCTTGTTAGAGAATCAGTCGTTATATTTTCCAATTGTTTCGAAGTTCTTGATCGTCACAGAGATAAATTACCCAATTCTAGTGTTATTGACGACTTGGCGGACAATATCTTAAATTTTTCGAGAAATTTAGATTATTGTTACTTGGATTTTCCAAGTGACCTCAGGCGAACTTTGAGATCATTAAAAGAAGCGTATCCAAATATTAGCCTGAAATTCCGCCATAATACTCTAGTGGATTCGTTTAGAAGGGGCAGTTCGGGTTTACCTCCAGGCCCGTCGGGACTTACATCAACTACATCCACAAGAACCCCTACGAATTTGCAAGCAGGCGCAGCAGCAACAAGTACGACAATTGTCTCTACAGCAACATCGCCACCAACGGAATTGATTGCCGCTGGGTCTACAGCGACACCACCAAGTGTGCCAGCTACATCGACAGTAATAATTAACCCTGGATCCACAGCGACAACACCATCAGGTGTGTCAGGTCAATCAACAGTACCGAATGACCCTGCACCTACAGCGGCAACACCACCAACAGTAGATGATGTGGATGTAACACTGAGGCCAGCAGTACAAGATGTCGCTAATCGACCAGTATGAATTCTCGAACGAACTGGGGCTGCATGAACAACATACGTAACCGGATTAACCGGAGCTTCTCGGCTACAGAAGCATCAGTATCACCTTGATTTTCAAAGGTCAGCCGGGTGTGTATTTTATGCACCCTGACTGGGGAGGTCGCGAGGTGTTGTTGTACCTGAATCTAGTGTTAATTCACACGAATGACATGCCCGTTAGTTTGAAACCCGGGGTGGTTTACCCCGGTGACTTCGGCAAAAGCGGGGCTTACTTCTTTTTTTGTCCGATCCTGCTTTCCTTACCGGCCATCAAGTTGGCAATGTTCTGCTTGTGCCGGTAAATCAGCAATCCTGACATGATGGCGATTGCAGCCGCCTGTCCATTGATTCCGAAGAGCAGCATGTTGTAGAACACTGCAAAAATGGCGGCGATTAGTGCCGCCAGCGAGGAATACCTGAAGAAGTATGCAATCACCAGCCAGGTTACTGCCGTGGCCAGCCCTAGCACCCAGTTCAGGGCCAGCAGCACGCCCAACGCTGTGGCCACACCTTTTCCCCCTTCAAATCTGAAAAACACCGGGTACAGGTGGCCGATGAATGCGGCCAGCCCAACCCATGCAATATCCGTGCGGGTCAGGCCCAGCGCATCCTGGAAGTAAAAAGCCAGTGCCACGGCCAGTGTGCCTTTCAATGCATCGCCAAGCAGTGTCAGCACTGCCGCTTTTTTGTTGCCACTGCGAAGCACATTCGTGGCCCCCGGGTTTTTCGAACCGTAGGTGCGCGGATCGGCCAGGCCCACGAACCTGGACACTACCACAGCAAATGAAATTGAACCGATCAGGTAGGCAACAAGCAGGGCAAGGGCGAAATTCATCACTGGCAGGCGGTCCTATAAGTCTTATTGAGGGCAAGGTGAATGCAAACGGATTATTTCTCCATTTTGCCGCAAAGCGCAGTCCAAAGCGCCAGGCCTGGAATCAACTCCGACTCTAATTCAATGATCCGCGCAATTTTTGAACCTGCCCGCACCTTGTTGTTACCAAGGGGTCCCAATTTGAAAAGGTTCACAAATTCAACCAGTCACACCAAACAACCCAGCGAACAATGCTGCCCATGCACGGGCCAACCATGCAGTAGGTCAACCGCTGGTCGCTCCCCTGGCGCAGCCCCTTGAACAAGCGGCAGCAGCACTGGGCGCCCAAATTCCCGCCCCGGCAATTCCACAGCATGCTGCTGTTGACCCGCTGATGGCTGTCCTGCACAACATGGCCCAAGTGAATATACAGGCTGCACCCGGCGCGCCCATGGCCGCGCAGGTGCCATTCAATCCGTTCGCATGGGAAGGGCCGGTTCCCCAGCAGGAAGCGAATCAGCCAGAAAACGCGCCGTTCACGCCTCAACAAACCACGGAGGCAGAGTTGCCGGCTCGCAGCCCAAATCCTCCCGGTAGCCGATAGTGTCCTGTTGACTGCACCCAGTCAGCCGGGTCATTTTCGCGACCGCGGGTGTCCCTTCTGCAATACTTCCTGCAGGTATTCCTTGGCCACATGGGTGTAGATCTGGGTGGTGGCAATGTCGGCATGGCCCAGCAACAGTTGCACAACCCGCAGGTCTGCCCCGTGGTTGATCAGGTGAGTGGCGAATGCATGCCGCAGCACATGGGGGCTGACCAGCGAGTTGATGCCAGCTAGAAGAGCCAGGCGCTTGATGTTTTTCCAGAATCCCTGCCGGGTCATGGGCTTGCCGAAATGGGTAATGAACAAAAAATCGCTGGCCTTGCCCTTCAGCATGTCTGGCCGGGCCTGCTGCATATACAGTTCAACGGCCAGGCGGGCGGGTTCCCCCATTGGCACCAGTCTTTCCTTGCTGCCCTTGCCCATTACCTTGACTGCTCCCGCATTCAGGTCAAGCGCCCGCAGAGGCATGTTCACCAGTTCACTCACCCGTAGCCCGCTGGCGTACATCAGTTCCAGCATGGCTTTGTCCCTTTGCCCGGCTGGTGTATTCACATCCGGTGCGGCCAGCAGGTCCAGCACCTGCTGTTCACTGAGGGTTTTGGGAATGCGCAGGCCCTGGCGTGCGCTTTGCAGTTGTTCACTCGGGTTGTCTTCCCGTTGGCGAGTGGTTTGCAGCCACAGGTAGAATCGCTTGTAACAACTGATCTTGCGATTCAAACTGCTGGGCTTCAGGGCATGCAGGGCTTGCACCTGTTGGCGCAGGTTGTCGCTGCTGGCCGAAACCAGTGTCACGTCCGCTTTGGCAGAAAGCCTGTCAGCCAGCTGTGCCAGGTCACTGCGATAGGCGGCCAGTGTGGCATTGGCCAAGCCTTCTTCCAGCCACAGGCTGGTGCAGAATTCATCAATCAGGTCGGCATTGTTTTTCATCCTGAGGCTGGCGGCGTGACAAAATAGCAGTCATATTACCTTCAGCAGCATCAGGGAGCAGTGCGCATGTCGATTGCCGATCTTCGAAAAGAATACACACAGGCGGAACTGAGTGAATCAGACGCCTTGTCGAACCCCTTCGACTTTTTCCGCCTGTGGTTTGACCAGGCCTTGAAAGCAGACCTGCCCGAACCCAATGCCATGACCCTGGCCACGGTGAATGCAGAAGGTCGACCGTCAGCCCGGATCGTGCTGATCAAGGGGCTGGATGAGCGGGGTATCACTTTTTTCACGAACTATGAAAGCCGCAAGGGGCAGGAACTTGCGCAGAATCCACATGCAGCCTTGTTGTTTCACTGGACTGAACTGGAGCGCCAGGTTCGTATTGAAGGCCGTGTAGAAAAATGCAGCGCGGCGGAATCGGACGCCTACTACCTGTCCCGCCCGGCTGGCAGTCGGCTGGGTGCCTGGGCTTCGCCACAGAGCCGGGTGATTGAATCCCGAGAGGTGCTGGAGCAACGGGTCAAAACGGCAGCAGAAGAGTTGCAGGGCGATCCGAAAGTTCGCCCGCCATTCTGGGGTGGCTACCGGCTTGTGCCGGAATTCTTTGAATTCTGGCAGGGGCGACCTTCCCGCCTGCATGACAGGCTGGCCTATACCCTGCAGGGCAGGCACTGGATCATGTCGCGCCTTGCACCCTGAAATGGTTGCCTGTTCGCCATGCCCTCGACTGGAAATATTTCCATGAAGCCGGCCCTGAAGGTGCTGCTGGTGGATGAAGAACCCGGCCGTGCTGCCATCCTGGAGCGGGCCTTGCTGGATGCAGGCTATGTGCTTGTCTCCCGCCTGAGTTCTGCAGACAGGCTGCTGGAGCATGTGGCGGCAGCCCAGCCCGACATCGTGATTGTCGACATTGATTCCCCTGACCGGGACTGCCTTGAAAACATGGCGGTGCTGTCGCGGAACAATCCCAAACCGGTGATCATGTTCTCCGATGAGGATGATGAAAACACGATTGCCAGTGCCATCAAGGCGGGGGTCAGCGCCTATGTGGCAGACGGCATGAATCCCGATCGGGTCAGGCCCATCATCCAGGTGGCGGTGGCCCGCTTTCGGGAGTTCCA
>DASUDJ010000154.1:0-3777 GCA_036275635.1 Limnobacter sp.
TGGCCGCGCAATTCATGGGCAAACTGGATGCCGGTCTTGCCTGGAAGCATCCAGTCCAGCAGCACGAGGTCGGGCAGCTCGGCTGTAATCAGCGTCTTGGCCTGGTCTGCATCCGCCGCGCGCAGTACCTTGTGGCCGGCAAAACTCAGGTTGACTGCGATCAGTTCTGCGATGGCAGGTTCGTCTTCGACAACGAGTATGGTGCTGGACATCCTGTTTTCCCTTCCTGTCTGATTTGTGTTATCCGATGCCGACTAAATTAGTAGATTAACGTGACAGTAATATGACATTTGCATGAATGGTCATCAATTTGATCTGCAGGCAGGCCGGAAACCCACTGTCAGCCCGTATGAGATACACTTGCGGATTATGCATTCCTCTCAGCCAAGCCGCATGGAAACCACCAACATTCCCACTCCCACCCGAATTGTTGTCCACCAGAAGTCCCGGGTCATGGAAATTGAATTTGACACTGGTGCCTGTTTCAACCTGCCGTTCGAGTTGCTGCGGGTGTATTCACCCTCCGCCGAGGTGCGTGGTCATGGCCCTGGTCAGGAAACCCTGCAGGTGGGAAAGAAGGACGTCACCATCACGAACCTGGAGCCGGTGGGCATGTATGCCGTGAAACCTTTCTTTTCCGACGGCCATGATTCCGGCCTGTTCAGCTGGCAATACCTTCTGTGGATGGGTGAAAACCAGGAAGGCCTCTGGGAAGATTACCTGGAGCGCCTGAAGGCGGCGGGTGCCAGCAGGGAACCGAATGCACCCGAAAACATCCCCTTTGAGCAGAAAAAAGGCGGCGCTTGCGCAAGCCATTGATCCGGTTTACAACATGAGCGACAAAATCACCGATTTCGGTTTCGAAAAAGTGCCTGAGCACCAGAAAGCCAAGAAAGTGGCCGAGGTGTTCGACTCCGTGGCTGCAAAATACGACATCATGAACGACCTGATGTCAGGCGGTCTGCACAGGCTGTGGAAGGCCAGCACTGTAAGGGTTGCGGCGGTACGACCAGGCATGAAGGTGCTGGACATCGCCGGCGGCACTGGCGATCTCAGCAAGGCCTTCCTGGACAAGGTGGGGCCAGGCGGGGAGGTGTGGCTGACCGACATCAATGAAAGCATGCTGCGCGTGGGTCGCAACCGAATGATCGACCAGGGTTACCTGCCAAAAATGGCCCTGTGCGATGCTGAAAAACTGCCTTTCCCGGACAATTACTTTGATGTGGTCACCGTGGCCTTTGGCCTGCGCAACATGACCCACAAGGATGTGGCCCTGTCTGAAATGCGACGGGTCATCAAGCCGGGCGGCAAGGTTCTGGTGCTTGAATTCTCGAAAGTGAATCCCTTGCTGGCACCAGCCTACGACCTGTATTCATTCCAGGTATTACCAAGAATAGGGCAGGTGGTCGCGCAGGACAGCGCAAGTTACCAATACCTGGCTGAAAGTATACGCATGCATCCTGATCAGGAAACCTTGAAAAACATCATGCTGCAAAGTGGGTTCGACCAGGTGAAATACACCAATTACACAGCAGGGGTAGTGGCCTTGCACCAAGGAACCAAATTCGCTTGAATGGGTCTATTGGCGTGTATTGGGCCTGTTTTTTCTGGTCCGACTGTATGAATTCCTCCGGAGGTTGTCTCTTGAAAACTAGTTCCTGGTCCGTCCGTTTGTCTGTGCTTGCGCTGGTCGCCGCATTCCTTGGCCTGGGTTCGGTGCCCATGGACGCCGAGGCAAAGCGCCTCGGTAGCGGCGGTAGTATCGGTCGCTCTGCGCCATCCCAGTTCCAGAAAACCACACCCACCGCTCCTGCGGGTGCGCCTGCCACTGCACCCAGCAAGCAGCAGGCAACTTCCGGTGCACCTGGTGCCAATCCGGCGGCAGCAGCCCCACGCAACCGTTTTCTGGGTCCCTTGGCTGGTTTGGCAGCGGGTTTGGGCTTGGCTGCCTTGTTCAGTCACCTGGGCTTCGGTGCCGGCATGGCTGAATTCCTCGGCACGCTGTTGATGATTGCAGCAGTCGTGTTTGCGGTGGTGTTCCTTGTGCGCATGTTGCGCGGCCAGCAGTCTGCCAAGGCGCGTCCTGCCTACAGCACGCCCACACCCACGACTACTTCGCGCTCGCCCCTGGCTGGTAGTGGTTCCAGCAACAGTGGCAATAACAGCTATCGCCAGGCACCGATCAATGATCCGGTTCCCGGTATGGGGCAGCCACGCAACCAGGATTTCGGCCAGTTCGGAAATGCTTCCTCTTTCGATGTTGAAGTGCCAGCAGCCACTCCAGTGAAAGACCTGCCTGCAGGCTTTGATGAGGCGAACTTCATTAACAGCGCAAAGAAGTTTTTTGTGACCATGCAGGGGCTGTATGACAAGGGTGATGTAGCCGGTCTGCGTGAGTATTGCACGGATGAGGTGGTTGAGCACCTGAAACGGGAAATCGAGGCCCGTGGCCAGGCCGTGAACCGCACAGATGTCCTCACCCTGGATGCTGAACTGATCGGCTTCGAACTGGACGTGGACGAGCAGATTGCGACAGTCGCCTTCAGCGGACGCCTGCGTGAAGACGAAAGCGCGGGTACCACTGAAATCAATGAGCTGTGGATCATGTCTCGCCCTGTTTCCGGTGGAGGGTGGGTCCTGTCTGGACTCCACAATCTGTAAGTTTTGATGCCTGCAGCCGGGCTTGGCCAGCCCGGCTGGGTTACACTCAAGCAGTTCATGATTGCTGGAAGTTCCTCTTGGCCGCTTTTCCCTCACTGTTCAGTCAATTTGCATCCAGGCTGTTTTCTGCAGGTCAGGCTGTGGGTGCAAGCCCATCCGGCAGCCTGTTGTTCGCTCCTCTGAATCTTCTGACTGCCACTGTGTCGCAAACGGTGTGCATGGTGCTGAACCACCTGTTGGAACAGCAACGAAACAGCAAGGGTCGCCTGCAGAAGGAATCCGGAAAGGTATTGGCGGTCATCATCCCTCCCGTGAATTTAAGGCTGCGGATCAATGAACAGGGGCACTTTCAGCCAACCAGCTCCAGCCAGGGAAATGTTGTGCCTGCTGACACCACGATCAGCCTGCAATGGGTTGACCTTGCGGGCTCGGTCAGCAACCCGAACAGCATGGCCCGGAAAGCATCGATTGAAGGTGACCTGGATTTTGCCCAAACTGTGTCCACTGTCATCAATGACCTCAGCTGGGATCCTGAACGCGACCTGGCCCGTGTGCTCGGCGATGCCCAGGCTGTGTGGATCATGAACACCCTGTCTGCCTTGGGTACCAACACCCGTGACGTGGTGCAGCGCTTCAAGAGCAGCCTTCGCGAATACGTGGTGCATGAAAAATCCATGACTCCCACTGCCTCTGAATTCGATGCCTATCGCCAGGAACTGGGGCAGTTGCGGGATGAAATTGCACGGCTGGAGAAAAGGGTGGCCCGTCTGCAGCCAGAGAGCGCCGGTAACTCCGCTTCGGGTGCATCTTCATGAAGCTTCGGCGCCTGGCCCGCATTTTCATGGTGGCCCGGAAATACGGCCTGTTCCTGACTGCTGCGCACTCCATCAACAACAAGCTGGCCAAGTGGTTCCTGGTCACCATTTCTTCCCGCTCCCATGTGCAGGCTCCACGAGGCGAACGCATGCGTCGCGCTCTGGAAGACCTGGGACCCCTTTTCGTGAAATTCGGCCAGTTGTTGTCCACCCGCAGGGACCTGTTGCCCGGCGATGTGGCCGATGAGTTGGCCAAGCTGCAGGATCAGGTGCCACCATTCGATCCGGAAAAGGCCGCTGC
>DASUDJ010000155.1:0-3785 GCA_036275635.1 Limnobacter sp.
TACGTCACTGTGCGCGACCTGATCTGCTGGTCTGGCGGCGTGGATGAAACCAGGCCCATGCTTGAGCAGCCCGAAGCACTGACCAAGGGTCGGGATGCAGTGCGCTTTTTCCTGGTCAGCCGCAAGGCCGACACGGAATTCGTATTTGATGTTGATTTGGCGTTGGCCCAGTCGGATGAAAACCCGGTGTACTACGTGCAGTATGCACATGCTCGCATCCACTCGATTCTCGACCAGGCCGAGGTGGATCTGTCCACAGTTCAACAGGCGGATCTGACCCTGCTGGCAGCGCCTTCCGAGCAGGCCCTGCTGCGCATACTGGCTTCCTATGGTGACATCCTGGCCAAATCAGCCGATGAGTTGGCTCCACACCACATTGCCTTCTATTTGCGTGAACTGGCTGCCGCCTTCCACACCTTCTACAACGCCGAGCGCGTGCGCATTGATGATGTGGCCCTGAAAACCGCCCGGGTGGCCCTGCTGGTGGCTGTGGCGACCGTGCTGGCCAACGGCCTGGCGGTGCTGGGTGTTTCAGCGCCGAAGCGGATGTGATTCGAAAGAGGTAGCAAGAGGGCATATCCATCTACCTCAATTTGAATCTTGTTGTTGATGTGTATAAAATATTATTTTTATACACTCTGGCCAACATGCGCACCAACATTGAAATTGATGACGAACTGATGCGGGAAGCGCTGAAGTTCACCGGCCTGAAAACCAAGAAGGAAGCCGTTGAGCTGGGATTGAAGACCTTGGTCATGCTGCAGAAGCAGGCTGAAATCCGTAAGTACAAGGGCAAGCTGAACTGGGAAGGCAATCTGGATGACCTGAGAAGCGCTACATGATTCTTGTGGATTCCAGTGTGTGGATTGACTATTTTCTTGGGCGCGATACGCCACAAGTTGCCATTCTCGACAGAACATTGGGAATGCGGCCGGTGGGTATCGGTGATTTGATGCTGACCGAGGTGCTTCAAGGTTTTCGGGATGACAGGCAGTTTGAGATTGCTAAAAACCTGCTGGGTGATTTACCAATGTTCAACCTGCTCGGACGGGAAATGGCCATGAAAAGCGCAGCCAATTTCCGTAGCCTGAGAAAAAAAGGCATCACCATCCGAAAAACAGCCGATGTGATCATTGCAACCTACTGCATTGAGCATCAATTGCCCCTTCTTTTTTCCGACAAGGATTTTTTGCCCTTCGTACGGCACTTTCAGCTGCAGGAAGCACTCTAAGATCATTCAGCACACCGACAAGGTGTTTGAATTCCTAGACATTTCCCTCCATCCACTGGCCGTCTAGTGGTTCAAACCCCCCGCATTTGGTACCATTATGGGCTAAGCAGTCTAAGGGTTTTGCATGAACGCACCGCTTGAATTGAACACATTGACAGCACCCGCCGGCGAGGCCACCCGCCTGCGGGAAATTCCATACAACTACACCTCGTTTTCAGACCGCGAAATCGTGATCCGTCTGCTGGGTGAGCCTGCATGGAATATCCTCCAGGAGCTACGGCAGGAACGCAAAACAGGCCGTTCCGCCCGCATGCTGTTCGAAGTGCTGGGCGACATCTGGGTGGTGCGTCGCAACCCCTATCTGCAAGACGACCTGCTGGACAACCCCAAGCGCCTGAATGCGCTGATCGAGGCCCTGTTCCATCGCCTGAGCCAGATCGATGCCCGCCGTGCAGAAGTCACTGAAACTGTGGCCGAACTGGACACATCCGACCGCAGCGCCAAGGTACGTGAACTTCTGGCCACTGCTGAAAAAGCCGTGCAGGAATTCCAGCAGGAACTGAAGGCCATGGCCGTGCTACGTGGCCGTGCCCGCAAGGCGCTGGGCGAGCACACTGCAAAAGACAACATCCGCTATGACGGCCTGTCACGTGTGTCCCATGTCACCGATGCAACTGACTGGCGCGTGGAATACCCCTTCGTGGTGCTCACCCCCGATCGGGAGTCCGAAGTGCCTGGCCTGGTGAAGGCCTGTATCGACCTGGGCTTGACCATTATTCCACGTGGAGGCGGCACCGGGTACACCGGTGGTGCAGTGCCACTCACGGCCATGTCGGCCATCATCAACACCGAAAAGCTGGAAGAGCTCGGCCCGGTGAAAATGGAAGTGTTGCCCGGCCTTTCCGAGGAATACGCCACTGTGTTCTCGGGCGCAGGCGTGGTCACCAAGCGCGTGTCCGAGGCAGCTGAAGCTGCAGGTCGCGTGTTTGCGGTTGACCCCACTTCGGCTGAAGCCAGCTGTATCGGCGGCAATGTGGCCATGAATGCAGGCGGCAAGAAAGCCGTGTTGTGGGGCACCGCGCTGGATAATCTCGCCTGGTGGAGAATGGTCGACCCGCAGGGCGACTGGCTTGAAATCACCCGCGTGAACCACAACCTCAGCAAGATCCATGATGCACCCCAGGCTGATTTTGACCTGGTTTGGTCAGATGGTCGCTTTGCGCCGAATGAAAAAGTGCTGAAGAAAGAGCGCCTGACTGTTGAAGGGGCACGCTTCCGCAAGGTGGGCCTGGGCAAGGACGTAACCGACAAGTTCCTGGCTGGCCTGCCCGGTATCCAGAAAGAGGGCTGTGATGGCCTGATTACTTCGGCCAAGTGGATTCTGCACCGCATGCCCAAGCACACCCGCACCGTGTGCCTGGAATTCTATGGCCAGGCCCGTGATGCCGTGCCTTCAATTGTTGAAATCAAGAATTACCTGGATGGTGAAGGCAAGGCCATGGGTGCCATCCTGGCCGGCCTTGAACATCTGGATGAGCGCTACCTGCGCGCCGTGAAGTACAGCCCGAAATCCAAGCGTGGCGCCTTCCCGAAAATGGTGCTGTTTGGCGACATCGTGGGGGATGATGAAAACGCAGTGGCACAGGCCGCGTCTGAAGTGGTGCGCCTGTCCAATGGCCGCTCTGGCGAAGGTTTTGTAGCCGTCAGCCCGGAAGCTCGCAAGAAGTTCTGGCTGGACCGTGCCCGCACCGCCGCAATTGCCCGCCACACCAATGCCTTCAAGATCAATGAAGACGTGGTGATTCCGCTGCCGCGCATGGGCGAGTACACGGATGAAATCGAGCGTATCAACATTGAATTGTCCATCCGCAACAAGCTGAAGCTGGTTGCCGCGCTGCGTTCCTTCTTCGAGAAGCCGCTGACATTGGGCAAAACCGACGAGGTGGATTCCACCAAGCTGTCGATTGAAGACCTGGTAGGCGACCGCGTGGGCCGCGCAATCGAACTGCTGGAGGCCACCCATGAGCGCTGGAGCTGGCTGCTGGGCAATATGAACATGCCCCTGGCTCAGGCCAGACCCGTGCTGAAAACAATCGGCCTTGGCCACCTGGAAGGCGCAATTGAACAGCGTTTGGCCACCCAGCCTGAAGCCACGATATTTGATGTGCTGCAGGACCGCACCATCCGCGTCAGCTGGAAAACCGAACTGCGCCACAACCTGAACCGCATTTTCGAAGGCGGCGTGTTCCAGCCTGTGATGGAAGAGGCCAAGGCCATCCACAAGCAGGTGCTGCGTGGCCGCCTGTTCGTGGCCCTGCACATGCATGCTGGCGACGGCAATGTGCACACCAACATTCCGGTGAACTCCGACGATTATGAAATGCTGCGCGAAGCGGAACACACCGTGGACCGTATCATGCAGATAGCCCGCAACCTCGACGGCGTGATTTCCGGCGAGCACGGCATCGGCATCACAAAGTACCAGTACCTCACGAAAGAAGAGCTGCAGCCCTTCCAGGACTACAAGCAGAGGGTGGACCCTGAAGGCCGATTC
>DASUDJ010000156.1:0-3604 GCA_036275635.1 Limnobacter sp.
ACACCCAGGCGCGCTTCGCAGAGTCATCCTGCACAAGGCTCTTGATGGCCTCGCGGCCACGGCACACCTCGGCCAGCACTTCATCACGCCGCCTGGCGCGCGCAAACTCTTCCACGCGGCGCTTGCGGAACTCGCCGGAGCTGTACCAGGACAGGGCAGCCAGGCATGCCAGGCCAATCAGCACCACCGGCAACACGGGCAAGGCAATTGTTGCAATCAGGCCGATTGCCAGGATTGCGAAAGGCAGATCCAGAATGGTCATGGCCACTGCACCGCTCCACACCACCCGTACAGTGTCCACATCCTTGAACAGCGCATACCATGCTGCGGTGGAACGGGCCTCCAACTGACGAAGTGGAATGGCCAGGATCTTGTTCATCAATTGGCTGGCAATCTGCCCATCAATCTTGACTGCGGCCACCCTCAGTACACGTGCCCGGAAAGAACGAAGGATCAGGTCGGCAGCCAGCAGAATACCCATGCCGATCAGCAGTGCTGTCAGCGTGTTCAGGCCGGAACGGTAGATGACCCGGTCGTAAACCTGCAGCGAGAATACCGCCGGAAACAGGGCCACCAGGTTCACAAAAATCGACAGCAGGGCAGCCCGCTTCAGGAACGGGAATGCACTGCGAATTACGCTTTCCACGGCTTTTGAATCCGAACCACCCGGCAGGGTGGCCTCCTCTTGCACATGGTCTGCCGCCTTTGGCTTCAGGCCAAAGTTCCAGAGAGCCTCCAGCCTTTCCTTGAACAGATATTTGACCGACATCATGAATCCTGTTTCAAGCAGCGCCAGCCGAACCGGCCAGTCGAACCTGCTGGGCTTTCAAACGCTCAAGCAATACGAGGTAGGACGCGATCAGGCGAACCACAGCCGGGCGCATTCCAGCCAACTGCTCGCGGGACAGGGTGGCCAGTGGGTTGTCCAGCTTCAGCCTTGACTGTGGCTGTTCGTCAATTGCCCTGCATACCCGTTGAAACACATTGTCCAGTGCGGCATCCACTTCCGATTCAGACATGGTTGGATACAGCATGCCGGGGCTTGCATCAATCAAGGTCAGCCTTTCCTGCCAGCTCAGTACCGACCGGGCAAGACCGGGATCCTGCTTCAACTGGCTTTCAAAGCTGGTTCGCTCAGCTCCGCGCATCACGCCGAGCACATAATCTGCAGCCAGCCAGTTTTTTTCATCATCAGTCATGATTTTCCTCACGCCAAATATCCGGGTTGTTCCACATCCTGCCGGCGCGCACCGGCGGACGCCAGTGCAACAAGGCCTTCGGTCTGGAACTCGTCATACACGGCCCGTAATTCCATCAGGCCCCGACGGACCCAGGTTTTCACCGTCCCCAGGGGAACGTTCAAATGTTCTGAAATTTCCGCATGACTCATGCCATGGTTATACGCCAGGGTCAGCACCTGCCGGTACTTGCCTTCTAGCCGCTGCACACAGGCCTGCATCAGGCGACCGGTTTCCTGGTCATCACTGTTGGATGAATGGGCCTCGAAAATCGGGTCCTCGGACTCTTCATCCTGATCAGAAAACTGGTCCAGCGAAATTGAATTCAGGGTGTGGCTTTGCTGGGCAATCAAGTCGAGTGCACGATTGCGGACTACCTGGTGCAACCAGGTCTCGGGCGCGGAAAGCTTGTTATTGAATGTATGGGCATAGCGCCACAGGCGGATGTAGGCATCCTGCAGCACATCCTGGGCCATGCCAGGTTCGCGAACGATTCGGAGGGCCACAGCAAACATCTTGCGGGAGGTCAGCTGATACAGCTGCTCAAATGCCTGCCGGTCGCGGTTCGCGATCCGTTCAATTAAAGAAGCGAGCTCTTCTCTCAACCTGCCTGTCCCCGAGATGAATACATCTTTATTGTTTGTTAGGTCCTGGAACTCATAATTTATACAGGCGTGCCGGACTTTGATTTTTGAATAAGGCCAGGTTTTACTGCTCAAACCACACAATAGAGCCACCCCGAAAAGGGAATGTAACTGTCAAGTATCCCCCGTGATGGTGATACTAACAAAACTTCTCAAATCGGAATAGTACCTATATTGTCTATTTGCTTACACAAGGCGCGAACATTCTGCCGTGAATCAAGCCACGCAATTTAACATTCAAACTGAGGATTGAATCCAAATTGAAAGCAGTCCAAGTACCACTGAACAGGCGATAAACATAATTAATCGACTTCCGGGACAGGACACATGAGCTTAATACCGAGCTGGCCAAGCCAGCCACACATGGGTGGTGCTATGAAAAATGACAAGGGATTGACGGCTGGGCGCACCATGTTGCCCAAGGAAGCAAGCATTCACAGCGCCAGCCACGGCAGGACCATCAGCCTGCAACCCATGTTCGTGACCAACCGCACATCCCTTGAGGAAATTGATAACCACTTGGCCAATGCGGAAACCAGGATTGTTGTCATCACGATCGAGAAAAACAACCGGCATGGTGAAACAGTGGTTCAGCATATTGGCGATCACTACTCCGATGTTCGAATTGTGCTGGTGTGCGAGGGCACCGCGCAGGACATTCTTGCCATGGCCTTCAAATCGGGGGTTTGGGCCTGTGTTGGCCGGCAATCCTCGGTGGAAACCTTGCGCGAAGCAATTGATACCGTGGCAGCGGGCCACCGCTATGTTGCGAATGAACTGGTTCACAACAAGACCGCCCAGCAGCCTGCAAGCGAACGGCAGGAATCCTCCATTCAGTTGAACTCCCTGATGGACAATGAGGAAGGTGCGCAACTGACCCGCAGGGAAAGGCAGGTACTCACACTGATCGCGCAGGGTCGTCCCCGCCGTGAAATCGCGGAGCTGTTGAAGGTGTCTCCCCGCACAATTGATGCCTACCGCGCCCGTCTGCTGCAGAAACTCAGCCTGGATTCCAGTGTGCAGTTGGTGAAGTATGCAATATCAGCTGGTATGACCAACTGAGTAGAGTATCCATGGCTTGTAGCCACTTCCCGAAAGACCCCGCATTCAATGCGGGGTTTTTGTTTTATGCAGCTAAAATACAGGCTGATTGAACTGGACCATGATTGGCTGAACAATGAACAAAAATGCGCTGGTGCTGTTTTCCGGTGGACAGGACAGCACAGTGTGCCTGGCCTGGGCCCTCTCGAAATTTGATCACGTGGAAACCATAGGCTTTGATTATGGCCAGCGCCACCGCATCGAACTGGATTGCCGCCTGAAAGTTCTCGAAAAAACAAGAGAGCAATTTCCGGAATGGGCACGCAAACTCGGCGAAGACAGGGTCATCGACCTGGGCTGGCTAGGCCAGATTTCAGACTGCGCCCTGACGGAAGAACGTGAAATTGAGCTGAGCGAAAATGGACTGCCCAACACCTTTGTGCCGGGCCGCAACCTGGTATTTTTCATGATTGCCTCCGCGGTGGCCTATCGTCGCGGACTGAATACATTGGTCGGTGGCATGTGTCAGACTGATTTTTCAGGCTACCCAGACTGCCGTGAAGACACCTTGAAAGCACTGCAGGTCGCCACCAACCTCGGGATGGCCAGCACATTCCGCTTTGAAACACCCTTGATGTGGATCGACAAGACCGAAACCTTTCAGTTGGGTCATCAACTCGG
>DASUDJ010000157.1:0-2867 GCA_036275635.1 Limnobacter sp.
GAACTTTTTCTTGTAAAGTTCCGGAAGAAGGTTGAACTGCAGGCGGACTGAATTTCAGGAAAACTTCCCTTTCTGGCTCCTGCTGCGATTTCTACACTGACCAATTGTCAGTTTTATTTCGCAGGGGAAAACAATGCATGCATATCGGATGACGGCACTGACCAGCGCCGTGTTGATGGTTCTGGGCCACGGCGCTGGCGCACTGGCCAATACCCTGCCGGATGTTGAAATCTCCGGCAGCAGCATCCTGCCCTCGAACATAGAAAACCTGCCTGGCTCTTCCAGCGTCGTGGCCCGTGAAGAACTGGACAGACGCGAACCTTTTTCAGTCATTGAACTGTTGCGGGAGGTGCCGGGCCTGCATGTTGTGTCGGAGGATGCTGCGGGCACTCACCTGAACATCGGCCTCCGGGGCCTGAATCCGCGGCGCAGTTCACGCACCTTGCTGCTGGAGGATGGTGCACCCACGGTTTTCTTTGCCCCCTATGGTGACCCGTCGGCCCATTATTCCACCCCGCTGGAGAGACTTGACCGGGTCGAGGTGCTGAAGGGCTCCGGGCAAATCCTGTATGGCCCGCAGACACTGGGGGGCATGATCAATTTTGTGAGCAAGCCTGTGCCCCGGAAAGGTTTCGAGGGCTCGGCAAAACTGTCGCTGGGCAGCGATGGCTACCGGGGTGCCTATCTGAACCTTGGGACTGGTTCCGAGCAGGGTGGCCTCATGATTGACCTGCTGAAACGCCAGGGGGACGGTATTCGGGACCAGCATGAATTCGATGTGCAGGATGTCACCATCAAGGGTCAGCTGAATATCAATTCAGCCCACACACTCACCGCCAAATACACCCGGTTCGAGGAAGACTCCCTGTTCAGCGAAACAGGACTGACCGCCCAGGAATACATCAACAATCCCTTTTCAGTACCCTCCAGTGCGGGCGAGCGTTACATCATGGATCGCGACACGCTGCAGCTGATTCACGGCTGGAAGCTGGGTGACGGTGCAACACTGAGCACGCAGCTTTACTACACGAAATCAGACCGCACTTCGCGCAGATCGCGGGAATTCGAGGCAGATGTGGACCCCGCCGACCCAAGCACTTTTGGCGTGGGTGAACTGGAGGAGGATGCATTCGCGATCCGCCCGCGCCATTACACGGTTTACGGAATCGAGCCCAAACTCGAATTCACCCATTCCGCCTTTGGCCTCCGCAGCGAGACCGTGGTGGGCATGCGCCATCATGTTGAAGACATCGACCGGAAGAAATTCGAGCTGGATTCCCTGAATGGCAACCCGGTTGCATTCGAGGAAAGATTGCTGGCTGACATTGAGGCCACTGCCTTTTATGCGCAGAACACATTCCTGATTGACAACTGGACGGTGACCCCAGGCCTGAGGATTGAACGGATCAGGCAGGACAGGACAATTTTTACGGCAGATGAACCAGCCAACCCGCTGCAGCTGGTGCAAAGGGACAGCCTCCAGACCAGCGAGACGGAAACCCTGCCGGGCATTGGTTTCACCTGGAACGGGCTGGACAATGCAACCCTGTTCGGCGGCATTCACAAGGGCTTTGCACCACCAAGGCCTGACCGGGACGTGGGAGAGCAGAACGGCACCGTGAAGCTGCAAAAGGTTACACCTGAACTGGCCATCGTGACTGAGCTGGGTGTTCGGGGAAACCTTCAGGCGGGGACCTATGAGGCAACCCTTTTCAACCTGGACATTGAAGACATCGTGATCAATTCCAATGATGTTTTCCGGAATGAAGGCAAGGCCAGGCACACTGGCTTCGAAGTGGCCGGTCGCCTGAACATCGGCATGCTGGCCAACGGCAAAGCCAATCCTTACTTCATTGGGCTGGCCTACACCAATCTTTTCACGGCGGAATTCAGGAACTCAGGCACAGTGGGTGGCGAGGGCGAAGACGGCTACGGTGCCTACCAGGCCGGTAACCGGTTGCCCTACGCACCAAAGCATACGTTGGCATTGAATGTGTCCTATGAAACAGAGCGGTGGAATGCAAGACTGGGTGCTACTCACCTGAGCAGGCAATTTGCCAATACCGACAATTTCCGGGGCACGGACCCTCAGGGCTTCTGTCCGAACGGTGACGCCAGTGTGTGCGGTCTGTTCGGTGAAATCGAGTCTGTGACGCTTGTGAATGCGACGGTCAGCTACAGGCCGGAGGGCAGCAAGGTCAGCTATTTCCTGAATGCAGAAAACCTCGGAGACAGGCAATACATTGCAGCGCGCACCAACGGCATTCAACCAGGCAGACCGAGACAGCTGGTGGCAGGCATCAATCTGAAATTCTGAAGCATACCCTCTATGGTTCGCGAAAGCGCATGCTGTTCTTCGGCCTGCGAAAGCGCATGCCCTCTTCCGCCAGAAAGCCTGTATCTCCCTTCTTGAAGTTCACAGCACCACTCACCTCGCCCCGCAAAACAGCGCGGCGGGGCCTCGGTGCCGGCCTTGCGGCCGAGCATGGGCTGTGAATTCAAACGGGCAGGCTTTCTTTCAATGGCGGTGCAAGGGCCATGCCGCTTTCGCAAACCTGGGCAGCACCTGCGACTTGCCGACTTGCGATTGGGGGGCAACGTTGCTTTCACTGTGCCTTGGTGGGGACCTTCGCTTTCCAATCCGGTGGTGGTTGAGCCACCGTTCTTTAACGCGCGCGAGTTGCATCTTGCGAAGGGTTGGGGTGCCTGTTCAGGCTGCCGATTTAAGGCAAGGCTTCCCGGATGATTCGCAGCGAGGGGCGCTTGCGCCAGCAAGCGATGCAAAGGCGCTTTAGCGCTTTGCATGACCCAAGCCAGAATCAGCAATCCGGGAATCAAAGCCTTGCCAAGGCAGATTGAACAGACAA
>DASUDJ010000158.1:0-2021 GCA_036275635.1 Limnobacter sp.
CGGCCATGCTGTAACCCATGGCCACGCGCTCCAGGCTGGCCAGGATTTGCCAGGCCATGCCCACATCCGTGCCACCATTGTTGTAGAACGGATTCACGATCAGGTCCCAGGTGTCGGTGATCACCTTGCTGGGGGCAGGCAGGCGTGCATTCGCGCCAGTGCACATGATCTCCCAGACCAGCAGCAGAAAGCCGATGATCACGATTGGGGGCAGTACCTTGCCCAGCTGTTTCTGGAACTGCCGGAACAACCTGGTTTCAACCAGTGGCGTGGCCTTTTTCTTTGGTGCGGTGTGCAGTCGCTCAAGTGTATCGGTGTTCATCATGATTCAGTTTCCTTCTTCAGGCCTTCATGGCCTTGATGGCCAGGCTGTCCAGGTAGGCTTTCGGGTTTTTCGGATCAAACACTTTTCCATCAAAAAACTTCTCGACGCCGCGTGATGTGCTTGCTG
Organism: Limnobacter sp.; assembly: GCA_036275635.1. Lineage (GTDB taxonomy): Bacteria > Pseudomonadota > Gammaproteobacteria > Burkholderiales > Burkholderiaceae_B > Limnobacter. The sequence continues at coordinate 452 of DASUDJ010000158.1, forward strand.
GAATGTCTTTCGCCGCAACGCCCAGTTCCTTGGCCGCTGCACGCCAGATGTCTTCCCGGTTCACCTTCTTGATCAGAGCCTGGGTGTCCAGCTTGCCTGGCAGGTAGCCCCAACGCTGGTTTTCAGTCAGGAACCACAGGTCATGGCTCTGGAAGGGATAGGACGCCTGGTTGCTCCAGTATTTCATCAGGTGCTTGCTGTTCTGCTCGATGCGGCCTGTGCCGTAATCGAATTCACCTTTCATGCGCTCAATGATGTCGCCCACCGGCGCATTGATCCACTTCCGCTGTGAACAGATTTTTGCCACTTCATCCTTGTTGGCCGGGTCATCGCAGAACATCTGTGCTTCCATCACCGCCTTCAGGATGGCCTTGGTGGCATTCGGGTTGGCCTGCACGTAATCGGTGCGAAGGGCCAGCGCCTTTTCCGGATGGTTGTTCCAGAGCTCCCCCGTGGTCACTGCGGTGTAGCCGATTTTCTGGTGAATCAGTTGCAGGTTCCAGGGCTCACCCACGCAGAATGCGTCCATGCTGCCCACTTTCATGTTGGCCACCATTTGGGGCGGCGGCACCACGATGGTGGATACGCTCGCATTCGGATCAATACCGGCAGAGGCCATCCAGTAGCGGATCCACAGGTCGTGTGTGCCACCGGGGAAAGTCATCGCCGCATTCACCGGTTTGCCACCGCCTTTCTTCGCAGCCAGCGCAGCCTTGAATTCAGCGGCATTCGTGCCAACCTTCAGGTCCTTGTATTCATTGCTGACCGAGATTCCCTGTCCATCCAGGTTCAGTCGACACAAAATGCTCATCGGCACCGGTGTGTTGTTGGCTGTGATTGCACCGGTTGACAGCAGGTAGGGCATGGGACTGAGAATATGCGCGCCGTCAATGCCGTTGCCTGCCGAGCCCAGCACCAGGTTGTCGCGGGTTGTGCCCCAGGAGGATTGCTTCAGCACCTCCACATCGGTCATGCCATGTTTCTTGAAATAGCCTTTCTCCTCCGCCACAAACAGGGGAGCCGCATCGGACAGGGCAATGAAACCCAGCTTCACTTTGGTGGTTTCCAGCTTGGCGGACTGGGCCATCACGATTGAAGGAAAACCGGTGCCGGCCAGCAAGGTAGAGCCCCACACCGCTGCGGTTTGCTTGATGAACGTGCGGCGGGTTTCCGACAGTTCTGTCTTTTTGTGCTCAGGTTTGTTGCTCATGTGTGTGCATCCTTGATATTTCAAGCCAAGAAAAAACGGCGTACATCACCTTGCCCACCGAAGCAGGGAAGGGATGGACGCCGTTGTCCAGTACTGCATTTGTTTGAATTGCATTCCTTCAGCCGCCATTGGTGAAGGTCTTGTGACGATTAAAGCAGAATGTGTGCCAGCCTGAATTTCGGGTCTTGTATGGGTTGTGGGCCTGGAAATCATGCGGCCCGGTATTGATCAGCCTTGATTTCGTGCTTTTTTGGTGCGCCGCATCAACCCACATGCACCGTGTTGAAGTGCGGGGTGCAATCGAGTGCGCTATAATGCGGCCCACGGAGAAGTGCGAGAGCGGCTGAATCGGCCTGACTC
>DASUDJ010000159.1:0-4400 GCA_036275635.1 Limnobacter sp.
CCAGTGGCCAGGCCAGCGTCACGAATCGGCTTGTAATAGCTGTTGTCTTTCTTTGCAAATCCGGTGTAGCGGGGTGGCAGCAGGTTAGGCTGGTTCTTCAGTTCTGCACCAATGCCCAGGAGTGCTTCCTGCAGCTTTGCCACGAAGGCCTTGTCGTTGAACAGTTCCGCACTGACTGCAAATGCATCATTCGGCAAAGGGTCGGAAGTCCAGATTATTTTCGAGTCTTCAGCCTTGATCAATCCATCTGCAATCATGGCATCCCGGTTGCGGTTGTAATCCGCACCCGCATCAATTGCGCCTTGCGTCACCTGGGTTTCAATGGCCTGGTGGCTGGTGTTGATCACCTTGGAAAAATAAGTGTCAGGATTGATGCCCTGCTTCTGCAGGAAGTGGAATGGAATCAGGTAACCGGAGGTGGAGCCCTTGTCACCAAATGCAAAGGTTTTGCCTTTCAGGTCGGCCACAGTCTTGATGCCACTTTTCGGGTTGGTCACCATGATGGCGAAGTATTCCGGCTTGCCTTCATATTCGATGGTGGCCACTGCCTGTGCCTTGGCTTCATTGTTGGCCAGCACATAGCCCCACGGGCCCATCAGCGCAATGTCGGTTTCGCCATTGGACAGCGATTTGGCCAGCCCTTCCCAGGTGCTGACCGTGCGCAGCTTCACTGGCTTGCCCAGTTTTTTTTCCAGGTATTTTGCAAGCGGGGTGTAGGTGGCATCATTCTTGTCCTTGTCAGGCTGATACAGCCCTACGCCAAACTGGATGACCTCACTGGCGGCTGCTGGCACGGCCGTGAAGGCCAGGCCCAAGGCAGCAATTAGGATTCCTGAAAACAATCGCATAGGTGAATTCCCCGGTAATTACTGAATAAAAATGTTTAATCAGAATACTACTGGCGAACATGCCAAAAAGCGGGTAGCACCTGCTGGAATCGGCCATACCAGGTGAATTCACCATTCAATCACTGTGTTTCACTCGCAATAATGCATTGCAGCAAGCACGGGTAGATTTCTGAAAGCTTCACTCCTGGCACCCGGGAAATTAGAGGGATGACTCCAATTCCCTGTTTTACCCAGAATGGATCATCTTTACCCGGAAAGCCTTTTCCTTTGCGGATTAGAAGGTTACAGTGGATTTTCATCGGGCAGAATTTCAATAGACTTATTCAATCGCTTTAATAAGTCTATTAAATTTTGCAATCGCACATTTCTTCAGTAGAATCGGGCCCTTGAATATTTACTGACTGTTCATTAACTTTCTGGAGGACTTCACATGTCTCTGATCAACACCACAATCAAGCCTTTCAAAGCCACTGCTTACTGGAATGGCAAGGAAATCCAACTGACCGAAGCTGACGTATTGGGCAAGTGGTCCGTGTTCTTCTTCTACCCAGCCGACTTTACATTCGTGTGTCCAACCGAACTGGGCGACCTGGCTGACCAGTATGAAGACCTGAAGAAAATGGGTGTGGAAGTGTTCTCCGTGTCCACCGACACCCACTTCACCCACAAGGCCTGGTCTGATGCCACCGAAACAATCGGCAAGATCCGCTTCCCGATGATTGGTGACCCCACTGGCCAGATCACACGCAACTTCGGCGTGATGATTGAAGAAGAAGGCCTGGCGCTGCGCGGTACTTTCGTGATGGATCCAAAGGGCGTAATCAAGGTCATGGAAGTGCATGACCTGGGCATTGGCCGTGATGCTTCCGAACTGAAGCGCAAGATCCAGGCTGCACAGTATATTGCCAAGAACCCCGGCCAGGCTTGCCCAGCCAAGTGGAAGGAAGGTGATGAAGCCCTGACTCCATCCCTGGACCTGGTAGGCAAGCTGTAATTCAGACCACGCACTGAATGTGTAAAAAAGACCGCCCCTCACGAGGGGGCGGCTCTTGAAAATCAATATGACCCGGAGTAGCCATGCTTGACGCGAACATCAAACAACAGTTGAAGACCTATCTGCAGATGCTGCGCCACCCCATCGAACTGGTGGCCTCGCTGGACAACAGCCCGAAAGCACGCGACATGGAACAACTGGTCCAGGAAATTGCCGAATGCTCTAACCAGGTGTCGGTGCGTTTTGATGGTGACTACAACCTGCGCCCCTCGTTCTCGGTTGGCAGGAAAGGCGAAGAAGGCCGCGTGCGCTTTGCCGGTTTGCCCATGGGGCATGAATTTACTTCCCTTCTGCTGGGCTTGCTGCATGTCGGCGGCCATCCACCCAAGGTGGAAGCAGAGGTGATTGAACAGATCAAGGGTTTGCAGGCGCCAGCAAATGGTGGCCACTTTGAAACCGTGATTTCACTGAGCTGCCACAACTGCCCTGATGTGGTCCAGGCATTCAACACGATTGCAGCGCTGAACCCGGCTTTCAGCCACACCATGATTGACGGCGGCATGTTCCAGCCTCTCGTGGAACAGCGCCAGGTGATGGCAGTGCCCACCGTGTTTCAGGGCACTCCGGGCAATGCCACCGAAAGCTTTGGCTCGGGCCGCATGCTGCTGGAAGAAATCGTGGCAAAACTTGATTCAGGCGCTGCTGAAAAAGATGCAGCCAAGTTGAATGCAAAAGATGAATTTGATGTGCTGATCGTGGGTGGCGGCCCAGCCGGTGCAGCAGCCGCAATCTATGCAGCCCGCAAGGGTGTGAAAACCGGCGTGGTGTCAGAACGCTTCGGCGGACAGGTGCTGGACACACTGGGCATCGAGAACTTCATTTCCGTGAAGGAAACCGAAGGACCCAAGCTGGTGGCCGCACTTGAGCAGCATGTGAAGGAATACGATGTGGACATCATGAACCTTCAGCGTGCAAAAGGCCTGACCAAACTTGACGACGGCAAGGTTGAAGTGGAACTGGAAAACGGCGCAAAGCTGACCAGCAAAACAGTGATTCTGAGCACCGGTGCCCGTTGGCGCGAAATGAATGTGCCAGGTGAAGCTGAATACCGCAACAAGGGCGTGGCCTACTGCCCGCACTGTGATGGCCCGCTGTACAAGGGCAAGCGGGTGGCGGTAATTGGTGGTGGCAACAGTGGCGTGGAAGCGGCAATCGACCTGGCCGGCATCGTGAAGGAAGTCACCCTGTTTGAATTTGACACCAAGCTGAAGGCTGATGCCGTGCTGCAGAAAAAGCTGTACAGCCTGCCCAATGTGAAAGTGATCTTGAATGCCCTGACCACTGAGGTGAATGGCGATGGCAGCAAGGTGTACGGCATCACCTACAAGGACCGTGCAACCGAGGAACTGAAACAGGTGGAACTGGAAGGCATTTTTGTGCAGATCGGCCTGCTGCCCAACACCGACTGGCTGAAAGGCACACTCGAATTGAGCAAGCATGGTGAAATCATCGTGGATCACAAAGGCCACACCAGCGTGGAAGGCGTGTTTGCTGCGGGTGACTGCACCACAGCACCCTACAAGCAGATTATTATTGCAATGGGTGAAGGTGCCAATGCATCACTGGCCGCTTTCGATCACCTGATCCGCCAGTAAACCTGGTCATTTCAGGCTCTGAAAGCTTTCACAGACTCAGACAGGCCGGGCGCTGTAAAGGGCGCCTGGCCTTTTTCTTTTTGCTGAAGGATTGAAATGAACTTTCTGCGAATATTCCTGCCTTATATGCTGATGTTTCCCGTCATTGCCCTCGCCCAGAACGGGTCTGCAAAACCGGTACAGGACAGTGAATTGCGCGCCTGCCTGCTGGCCGAGCAGGAGGGCGTCAAACGTTTCAACCAACTGGAAAGCCGGGCCACGGAAATCCGTGGAACTGAAAAACTTCTGACCGAACGCAGAACTGCCCTGCAGGAAATGCAACGAAATATGGACAGGCGGACCGCAAGGCAAAGCGAAGTGGATGAACTGAACAATATGGTGACCGTGTTCAACCAGCAGACCGACCAGTTGAATGCTGACAGGCAGCAATTCGAACAGGATGTAAACAGCAACAGGAACTGGATGGACAACAACATCAAACCCAGATGTGAACCGATACGCAATCGCCCCGTGGATGAACTGACTGCTTTTTATGCCTGCGGCCATCACAGTGCCCTGGCCTATGTTGATGTGCCTTACTGCAACAGCCTGCCCGGAATTGACAGCCTGAAATCCTGCGTGGCGAAGGCCGGCACGCGGCAGAAAGCACTGGAGATGTGTGGCAACAGGTAAGAATAATTCCAACATGGACACTCTGCTGGCTGGCCCTCTGCTTCGAAGAACCCAATCTGACCATCTCTGCCTGTGGATGGCCACCAGCCGCCCGGTGCAGTGGCGCCTGTGCCTGTATCCTGATCAACAGGCTACCCAATACCACAGCCTGCAAAACCACTGCCAGGAATTAAAAGCTGCGCGCAATTTCTACATTTACCTGGTCAGCCTGCCCCTGAAAAGCCATTTGCC
>DASUDJ010000160.1:0-10972 GCA_036275635.1 Limnobacter sp.
AATGTGCTGGACGAGTTTTTCAAGACCGGTGTGTATCGCCCAAGAAAGTCGGCTGAAACTTACATCACCTCCAGCCCGTCCATGGACATTTCCAAGGCATCGAACTTCGAGCGTTTTGTGTACGACCTGCTGGGCCGCGACCCCAAGGCGCTGAAAGCCTTGTGGCAAGACCTTGCCCGTGATGGCCAGTTCGACCTGTCGCAGGATTCCCGTTTCAAGCACATCGAATCCGATTACGGCTTCTTGTCAGGTTGCTCCAGTCATCAGAACCGGCTGGACACCATTCGTGAAGTGTATGCCCGCACAGGCACGCTGATCGACACCCACACGGCCGATGGCGTAAAGGTGGCCCGTGAGCACCTGGAGCCCGGCGTGCCGATGGTCATCCTGGAAACAGCACTGGCCGTCAAGTTCGCCGAAACCATTGAAGAGGCCACCGGCATGGTTCCCCCTGTGCCCAAGGCGTTCGAGGGCATTGAAAACCTGCCGCAGCGGGTGGTCAACATGCCGATTTCCGTTGACATGGTGAAGGCCTTTATCGCCCAGAACACGGGCCTGTAATCCAGGCTCTTGTGGCTTTTCACAAAATCATTCGCCCGCAGGTGATAGGGTTTACCTAACTTGCGGGTGAAAACGGTTTCGTGAACAATGAAGTGGTTCCGAAATCTGTTGTGAAGCCGCTGTCTTGACCACCTCCACCCGAATTGCTGACTCTCTGAAACCCGGAGCTATTCCTGATCCAGGCCAGCACCCCGTGAAGGGTTTGTCGGCGCTGGCCGTGGATGATGAGCCGGGCATGCGGCATTTCCTTGAAAAAGCCCTGCAGGTCCGGTTCGCGAGGGTGGATACAGCAGGCTCCATTGAAATGGCGCAGGCGCTTTTCGAAGCCAATGACTATGGCACCATCATCCTTGATGTCAGCCTTCCAGGCAAAAGCGGTCTTGGCTGGCTGAATGAACTGCGGCAGGGCGGGTATGAAGGCGATGTGATCCTGATCACTGGCTATGCCGACATGGACACTGCGATTGGTGCCTTGCGCGCCGGTGCCCAGGACTTCCTGCAGAAACCCTTCCGGATTGACCAGCTTTGGTATGCACTCGACCGTGCTGCCGATCAGAACCGCCTGAAGCGAGAAAACTTTGTGCTGAAAAGGGCAGTGAGTACCCTTCAGCAGAATGAGCAGGTCATGGTCGGAGAAAGCCTGATTGTGCGGCAACTGCGCAAGCTGGTGGCCAAGGTGGCTCCAACCGACTCCACTGTGTTGCTGACCGGCGAATCCGGTTCCGGCAAGGAGGTGCTGGCCCGCACCCTGCACAGCATGAGCCTGCGAAGCGAAAGGCCTTTTGTGCCCATCAACTGCGGCGCAATTTCCCCTGAATTGATTGAAAGCGAGCTGTTCGGCCATGCCAAGGGCGCATTCACGGGTGCAAATGAATCCCACCAGGGTCTTTTCTACTATGCACAGGGGGGCACCCTGTTCCTGGATGAAATCGGTGAGCTTCCCTTGAGCATGCAGACCAAGCTGCTGCGGGTGCTGGAAGACCGGCGCATCCGCCCGGTGGGCAGCACCCGGGAAGTGGATGTGGATGTGCGCATCGTGGCGGCCACCAATGTGAACCTGGAAACCGAGGTGAAACGCGGGCGTTTCCGCCAGGACCTGTATTACCGATTGCAGGTGATGCCCATTGAAATGCCACCCCTGCGCTCGCGCAGGGAAGACATAGACTTGCTGGCGAATTATTTCATCCGGGTATTTGCAAAAAAGCTGCGGATTGAGCCCTTGCCAGTCAGCCCGGACATGCTGGCCCGCCTTCAGGCTTACGAGTGGCCTGGCAATGTGCGTGAACTTCGAAATTTCATCGAACGCTCCCTGATCTTGGGCTATTTCCCGAAGGAAGACCTGCCGCTGAACCTGGACCTGGAAGAAAATGCCGAAGAGGCGCAGGGTGCAGAGGTGGAGTCGCTTGAGCAGGTTGAAAAGGCACACATTCTGCGGGTGCTGAACGCCTGCAGTGGTAACAAGTCTGAAGCAGCCCGTCGCCTGGGCGTGTCCAGAAAAACACTAGAACGAAAGTGCATGGCGTGGAGCCAGGAATAAACAAGCGGCCATTCCCGCCCAAGGGCAATTTCTGGCCCAGCAACTGGACGGTGAAAACCAAGATGGTGGTCACCGCCTGTATTCCCCTGCTGGTGTTGATTCCACTTGTGGCCTTCCTGGTGTGGTCTGCCGGCCAGGCCGCTTACGACAAAATCCTGGTATCCAAGGTTCGAAGTGATCTTGTGCTTGCCCAGCAGAAATTCACCGACATCCAGGAGGTGAAGCTGAACGGCCTGGCTGCCTGGTCGGAAAGCGCCTACCTGCGCAATCGCCTGCAGTCACGCAATGGTCGACTGGATGATTCTGAATTGCAGAGCCAGGCTGAAAAGCTGGGTCTTACCTACCTGCGCTTCATCAACCGTGACGGGGTGGTCGCCAGTTCTTTTCCCGCGCGCCCCGCCTATTCACTCAGCACTGCAGCCTACAAATCGATCGACAAGCGCGCGTCGGGCAGTTACACAGTCCTGCTTTCCAATTCCGAGCTGAAGGATATTTTTCCGGATCTAGCATTCCGGGCTTCCCAGGCGATACTGCCCACCACCAAGGCCAGCCCTTCCAGCCGCGAACTGGAGGACAGGGGTTTGCTTGTACAGCTGCTCCAGCCCCTTTACAGCAATGGCAACATGCTGGGCTACCTGGAAGGCGGTGTGCTGTTGAACAACAACCTGACCATGGTGGATGAAATCAACAGCCTGATTTACTCGCCCAACACCCTGCTGGAAGGGTCAATCGGCACCACCACGATTTTCCTTGAAGATGTGCGGGTGGCCACCACCGTGCGTTCAAGCGGCGATGCCCGTGCAGTGGGCACCCGCGTGTCGGATGTGGTGCGCGAGAGTGTATTGGGCCGCGGTGAAGTGTGGCTTGAGCGGGCCTTCGTGGTGAATGATTGGTATGTGGCAGCCTATGCACCGTTGCTGAGCCCGGAAGGCTCCCGGATCGGCATGTTTTACGTGGGTTTCCTCGAGGCTCCGTATGCTGAAATCAAGACCCGGCTGCTGGTGCTTTTTCTGCTGGCCGTTGTGTTGGCAATGGGCCTGGGTGCGGTCATGGTGGCCCACCTGGCTGCGGGAATTTCCTATCCCCTGCGCCGCATGAATTTCATCATGAGTCTTCAGGAGGGTGGCGACACCACCGCCAGGGTGGGCAACCTGCGGCGGGCTGATGAATTTGCCGACCTTGCCAGCCATTTCGATGCCCTATTGGATCAACTGGATGAAAGGCGTATCGAACTGATGGGCATGAATGAACAACTGGATGAAAGGGTGCGCCAGCGCACGGCCGACCTGCAGGCAGCCAACCAACAGTTGCACCAGGCCGTGGAACAGTTGCTGGCTGCTGAAAAATTGGCTGCACTGGGCCAACTGACAGCAGGCATTGCCCATGAATTCAACAATCCGCTGGCCATCATGATGGGGCACATCGATTTGATCCGCCTTACCCTGAATGATCCGCAAAGTGCAAAAACCTTGCGACTGCTGGATGAGCAGGTTCACCGAATGCGCAACATCGTGCAGAAGCTCCTGCAGTTTTGCCGGCCTGATGAATATGCCTCCTACACTGAGGAAGTGCAGGTGGGGCAGGTGATCGAGGACAGCATCCTGTTTGTACAGAAGGAAATTGACACAGCACAGGCAAGGCTGGAACTCGATTTCAAGGCACGGAACACGGTGCAGATCAGCAAGACAGAGCTGCAGCAGGTGATGGTGAACTTGCTCATCAATGCAGCCCATGCGCTGGAAACGTCGGCAGCAGACCCCCAGGATGAAAGGCCAAGGCCAAGAACCATCAGTATCAGCACGGATGATGTTCTTGCTGCTGATGGCATGCCGGCAGTCCGCATTCATGTTCAGAACAACGGCGAGGCCATTCCCCCCGAACGTCTTCCACTGATTTTCAAAATGTTCTACACCAGCAAGCAGGCGGGCAAGGGCACGGGCATAGGCCTGCCCGTGTCGAGAATGCTGGTGCAGCGTTATGGTGGTGACCTCGTGGCCACAAGCCCGGTCTGGCCACCTGAGGCACCTGTGCTGGGTGCCTGTTTTGAAATAGTGCTGCGCTGCAAGGCGCGCCCCTCGGCTGACATCCTGAAAGAAACAGCCCAGCAACTTCTATCGATTGAAAAGCAACTGTCATAAGGAAATCGTCGTGCCCAATGTGCCCAAGGTGTTCGGATTTGCCGGCTATTCCGGCGTGGGTAAAACCACATTGATTGAGCAACTGATCCCCCTGCTGATCGGCGAGGGCGTGCGGGTGTCCGTGATCAAGCATGCGCACCATGATTTCGACATCGACCGGCCCGGCAAGGATTCCTACCGCCACCGGGAAGCCGGAGCCTATGAAGTGCTGATTACAGCAAACAAGCGCTGGGTACTGATGCATGAACTCAGGGATGAGGCCGAACCCACCCTTGAAGAGCAACTGGCCCGGCTGTCGCCCTGTGACCTGGTGATTGTTGAAGGCTTCAAGCGATCGGATATTCCGAAAATCGAGATCTGGCGTGAAGCCAACAACAAGCCAATGCTGTATCCTCAAGACCCCAATATCGTGGCGGTGGCCAGTGATTCAGCGCTTGACTGTGGTGGCTTGCCTCTCTTGCCCCTGAACGACCCTGCAACGATTGCCAAATTCATCCTGAAACGGTTTCTGAATGATTGATCTGGACGATCTGTTGGCCCAGGTGTGGCCACTTGCAAGTGAAAGTGAAACATCGTTTGAAAAGGTGGGCTTGCACCAGGCGCTGGGCCGGGTGCTTGCCGAAAGTCTGACTTCCGCCCTTGATGTGCCCCAGCATGACAACAGCGGCATGGATGGTTATGCCGTGCGCAGCAGCGAAATATTGAACGGTCGGAAATTACCAGTCAGCCAGCGCATACCTGCAGGCGCCTCCCCCTTGCCGCTGCAACCCGGCACAATTGCGCGAATATTCACCGGCGCGCCGATTCCACCAGGCGCGGATGCAGTGGTGATGCAGGAAGACACCGAGGTGCATGATGATCAGCAGGTCAGTTTCAAAAGCACACCGGCAACCGGCCAGTTCATTCGCAGGGCGGGTGAAGACATTTCGGCAGGTCAAATTATTCTGAAAAAGGGCACCTGCCTGGGGGCTGTGCAGGTGGGCCTGCTGGCTTCAATCGGTGTTTCCGAAGTGGTGGTGCACCGGCGCCTGAAAGTGGGTGTGATGGTGACAGGCAGCGAATTGCAAAGCCCGGGCCAGCCACTGCAGGCAGGTCAAATCTACAATTCCAACGAGTTCGTGTGGTGCGGCCTGTTGCAGGCCATGAATTTCCAGGTCCAGTCCACCGGCATCGTACCTGACAGTTTCAAGGCCACCTGCGAAGCCCTGCTTTCGCTAGCGGATTGTGATGTCGTCATCAGTTCCGGCGGCGTGTCCGTCGGTGAAGAAGACCATGTGAAGCCGGCATTGGAACAGGTGGGTGAATTGCGCTCCTGGAAAGTAGCCATGAAGCCCGGCAAGCCGATTGCATTTGGACACATCAACCGACCGAAGGGCGGAAAGGCCTGGTTTTTCGGTCTACCCGGCAACCCGGTCAGCAGTGCGGTGGCATTCAAGCTGATCGTGAAGCCTTTTCTTGATTTGCTGCAGGGGCAGCCAGCTTCCCAGGTGGACTGGCGTCTTCGCATGCAGAAGGTGGAGGCTGGTTTTTCCTGGCTTCAGCCGGATGTTCGCAGGGAGGAATTCCTGAGGGTGACTGTACAATCTGGCCAGGCCATGCTTTTCAGGAACCAGAGTTCCGGTGTGCTGACCTCGCTGGCTGAAACCACTGGCCTGGTGCGCCTGTTCAAGGGTCAGCAGGTGCAGCCAGGTGAATTGGTGGATTATGTGTCGTATCAGGATTTGATGAAATGAAATTGAAAGTGCGTTTTTTCGCAAGTCTGAAAGAGCGGCTGGGGCAGGACTTGCTGCAGGTGGATGCTGAATTCGCACCCGCCACCGTGGCTGGCCTGAGAAACTACCTGTGCAGCCAGTTTCCTGACTTTGCCAAGGCAGTTGAAGAAGGTGGACGGCTGCGTGCTGCAGTGAATCATGACCTTGCGGAGGATGACACCGTGCTGGCCGAGCAGGCTGAAGTGGCTTTTTTCCCACCGGTTACGGGAGGTTGAATGAAACGTTCAAAGGTACTGGTGCAGGAAGCGGATTTTGATGTGTCCAGCGAAATTCGCTGGCTCAGGGAAGGCCTGCCCGAGATTGGTGCAGTGGCCACCTTCATCGGCACGGTGCGTGACATCAATGAAAACAGCACAGTGAAAGCCATGACCCTGGAGCATTACCCGGGCATGACGGAAAAGTCGCTGGAGAACATTTTGAAAGTTGCGGATGACCGGTTCGAGATCACCTCGGCCATGATCATCCACCGGGTGGGGCCGCTGTACCCGGAAGACCAGATCGTGTTTGCTGCAGCCACCAGCATGCACCGCGAGCAGGCATTTCTGGCCTGCCAGTTCATCATGGATTACCTGAAAACCGAGGCCCCTTTCTGGAAAAAGGAAGACACGCCCGACGGTTCGCGCTGGGTGTCAGCCCGCGACAGCGACGATTCCGCAAAAGACCGCTGGACCCAAGGGTCTTGAACCTGCTGAATGTGACTGCGGTGTTTGTGGGTGCGGGGCTGGGAGGCCTGGGGCGTTACTGCCTCGGTTTGTTTCTGTTGCAGCCAGCCTGGCTGCCAATCGCCGTGGGTACCCTGGTTGCCAACTTGCTGGGTGGATTCCTGGCGGGGGCCTTGTTCAGCCTGCTGGGGCCTGACTGGTTGCGATCAAATCCCGCCGGGCTTTTCCTGATGACCGGTGTGCTTGGTGGCCTGACCACCTTTTCAGCATTCACTGCAGAAGGGGCAAGTCTTTTGCTGGACAGGCCATGGCTTGCAATCGGTCATGCATTGGTCCATGTGATTGGCTGCCTTGCCGCATTCCTGCTGGCCTGCAGGTTTTTTTCCGTCAATTGAACCTGTTTCTCAGTGCTGTTCCCAGGGCAGGCCATGAAATCGCCATCCGTTCACACTGGACCGCTGGTGATGGTCGTTCCTGTCCCCCTCAAAGCCTTCAAGGATGTTGATTGCACAGGCAAATCCGTGTTTCGCAGCCAGGCTGGCCGCATGATGCGAACGTGCACCACTGCGGCACAGAAACAGTACCGGTTGGTGGTCTTGAACCCGGGCCTTGATTTCAGAAATGAAATCCGGATTTCGGATGCCATCCGGATAATTGTTCCACTGCACATGCATGAAACGGTCTTCTGAAAAACTGACCTGGCCCACCCAATCCAGTTCAGCATCCGTACGCACATCCACCAGCACTGAATTTTCATCGGAATTCAGCAGTTGCCAGGCTTCAACCGGGTTCAGTGCGCCCCAGTAGTCCAGTTCTTTGTCAAGTGCCCGTTCCCGGGCCTTGTCCAGTAATTGTCGGGCTTCTATGCTCATGCAGTGTCAAAAGGTGAAGTTTGAAGAATGCGCATATTGTAATACAAGCATGTATGCGATTTATCGCATTCAATCGGTGCACTGTTACGGTGCGTTATGCACAATTCTAGTGCGCTTCTCACAATTCTCCCATTGGAAATTCGACCGTAAAAGCCAGTTTTTCTTATCCCTCAAAGTTGGTATAGTCTTTGCTTTCTGCATGCAAGTCGAAGAGTGAATTCTCGTCAGGCGTCATATATAGCGTCATCGAACGTGCTATTGTTCCGCATGTTTCTGAGAGTTCAACTCAGCGTATTTTTAGATCACTATCCACCCCACATACCAGGAGATTTTCAATGGCGACCGTCCAGGACGTAATGAAGTTGGTTGCGGAAAATGAAGTGAAGTTTGTTGACTTCCGCTTCACCGACACCAAGGGCAAAGAACAGCATGTTTCCGTGCCAGTTAAGATGTTTGACGAAGACAAGTTCGAGTCCGGCCACGCATTTGACGGCTCTTCCATTGCAGGCTGGAAAGGCATTGAAGCCTCCGACATGCTGCTGATGCCTGATCCCGACACAGCCCGCATGGACCCATTCCGTGAAGAGCCAACCCTGATCCTGACCTGCGACGTAATCGAGCCAACCGATGGCAAGGGCTACGACCGTGACCCACGTTCCATCGCTCGCCGCGCAGAAGCCTACCTGAAGTCCTCCGGCCTGGGCGACACAGCCTATTTCGGTCCAGAACCCGAATTCTTCATTTTCGACAGCGTGACCTGGACAGACGAAATGTCCGGTTGCCACTTCAAGATCAAGTCTGAAGAAGCTTCCTGGTCCACCGGCATTGACTATGAGCATGGCAACCTGGGCCACCGCCCAACAGTGAAGGGTGGCTACTTCCCAGTGTCCCCAACCGACTCATTCCAGGACATCCGTTCCGAAATGTGCCTGTTGCTGGAGCAGCAGGGCGTGCCAGTTGAAGTGCACCACCATGAAGTGGCTGGCGCTGGCCAGAACGAAATCGGTACCGTGTTCTCTACACTGACCAAGCGTGCTGACTGGACTCAAATCCTGAAGTACACCGTGTGGAATGTGGCCGCCAGCTATGGCAAGACAGCCACTTTCATGCCCAAGCCAATGTGGGGCGACAACGGCTCCGGCATGCACGTACACCAGTCCGTATGGAAAGACGGCGTGAACCTGTTCGCAGGCAATGGCTATGCTGGCCTGTCTGATTTCGCCCTGTACTACATCGGCGGTATCATCAAGCACGCACGTGCCCTGAACGCGATCACCAACCCATCCACCAACTCCTACAAGCGCTTGGTGCCTGGTTACGAAGCGCCAGTGAAGCTGGCTTACTCTGCCAAGAACCGTTCTGCTTCCATCCGTATTCCGCACGTGGCCAATCCAAAAGGCCGTCGTATTGAAGCACGTTTCCCGGACCCCATGGCCAACCCATACCTGGCATTCTCTGCCTTGCTGATGGCTGGTTTGGACGGTGTTCAGAACAAGATTCACCCAGGTGAAGCTGCAACCAAGAACCTGTACGATCTGCCACCAGAGGAAGACAAACTGGTGCCAACCGTTTGCCATAGCCTGGAACAGGCCCTGGAAGCACTGGAAGCAGACCACGAGTTCCTGACACGTGGTGGCGTATTCAGCAAGGAAATGATCGAAGCGTACATCGCCTTGAAGATGGAAGAAGTGCAGCGCATGCGCATGACACCACACCCCATCGAATACGACATGTACTACGGCCTGTAATCCAGCTGTAGCACCTGTATGAGTGAAATGGCCCTGTCAAAAGGGCCATTTCTGTTTTTGGGTTCCTGTAAAGTGCATCCCTCGACTGGTATCAATACCCGCCTTCCATGGGGAGGGGTAATCATGGGGTATTTAGTATCATTCAGCTTGGTTCGGGTTTAAATCAGGTTGGCAAATCATGATCAGGTCAGGCTTTTCAATTCAATCACTGGTTTTCGCAGTGGCAGGAATCATGGCTGTACGTCATGCGCAGGCGCTGGGCACGGAGATGTTCGTATGCACCGGGGCGGACGGGGTGCGCACCTACCAGAATTCCGATGGGGGTAGTGGTTGTGTTCCCTTGAACCTGAATCCGATCACGATAGTTCCAGCACCCTCATCTGCAGTGCGGCCAGCAGTGAATCAGGGCAGTGCGGCATCGCCTGCTGCAAGGCGGGGTCCTGCCGTTCCGGACAATCGCACCGCGGCTGATTTCAACGCCAAGGATGACCGGATGAAAATTCTGCAGGAGGAACTGCGGATTGAGGAAAGCAAGCTGAAGTCACTGCAGGATGAATACAAGAACGGTCAGCCTGACCGCCTGGGAAGTGAAAAGAATTACCAGAAGTACCTGGATCGTGTGTCCCGCCTGGAGCAGGAGATCATGGTCACCAAGGACAGCATTGAAATATTGAAAACAGAACTGACCCGCCTGTCCAGATGACTGGTCTCAGGCCTGGTCAAGCCGAGGAAAAATTGAAAAAAGAACGGTTTCAGGGGCTTGAGTTGTTAGCCACCGCGGTGGTGGTCAGTAATCCGGAAGGCATGGTGCTCTATGCCAACCTGTCGGCGCAAACATTGCTGGAGGTTTCCCGTCGCAGCCTGGCAGGACAGGCTTTGGCTGGCCTCTTTGCCGATCCTGCAGAGTTCCGGGAGTTCCTGAAAAAGTCAAAAGACGACCCATTTGGCATTCAGCGCCAGGTGTTCGAATTGCTACGCGCCGGAGGCACTTCCGAACATGTGGACGTCACCCTGTCTTGCCCCGACCACACCGAGGGCCTGACCCTGATTGAGTTGCGGGAAATCGAACAGCAGTTGAAGGTGGATCGGGAAAGCCGCATGCTTGACCAGTCCCTGGCCAACAAGGAATTGATCCGAAACCTGGCCCATGAAATCAAGAATCCGCTGGGAGGCATCCGGGGTGCCGCACAGTTGCTGGAAATTGAACTGCCATCACCTGAGCTGAAGGAATACACACAGGTCATCATCAAGGAATCAGACCGCCTGCAAACACTGGTGGACAGGCTGCTGGCCCCCCATCGCAAACCCCACATTGTGTCGATGATGAATATCCATGAGGTCTGCGAACGGGTGCGATCGGTCATCCTTGCAGAGCATCCCAAGGGCCTGAAATTCATTCGCGACTATGACATTTCCATTCCCGAGTTCCTGGGTGATCTTGAACAGTTGATACAGGCCATCCTCAATATAGTGCGAAATGCTGCACAGGCCCTGGCGCCGAAAATTGCAGAAGGCACTGCACAAATCACACTATGCACCAGGGTGGTGCGTAGAGTAACCTTAAACCGCAAGCAACACAGGCTGGCACTAGACTTGCAAGTGATCGACAACGGCCCCGGTGTGCCCGCCGACATCATGGAGCGGATTTTTTTCCCACTGGTGTCCGGCCGGGAAGGGGGCAG
>DASUDJ010000161.1:0-2265 GCA_036275635.1 Limnobacter sp.
CTGATCCTGGTGCTGACCCTGAGGCCTTCAGGATTACTGGGTGAAAAGGTGTCAGACCGCGCATGAAGAGCCTCACCGAACGTCAGAAAAACATGCTGGGCTTCCTGTTGGTTGCTCTCGCGCTGACCGCCCTGCCCTGGGCCGCTGGCCTGCTGGGCAACAGCTGGGTACGAATCCTGAATATCGCTTTGTTGTACGTGATGCTGGCGCTGGGCCTGAACATCGTGGTGGGTTTCGCGGGTCTGCTTGATCTGGGCTACATTGCCTTCTACGCTGTGGGTGCGTACGTATATGGGCTGCTGGCTTCGCCTCACCTGACTGACAATTTCCCCGCGATTGCGGCGCTCTTTCCAGATGGACTGCATGTCTCCATCTGGCTGATGATCCCTGTGGGGGCATGTGTTGCAGCCCTGTTTGGAATATTGCTGGGGGCGCCCACTCTGCGGCTTCGCGGGGACTACCTGGCAATCGTCACACTGGGATTCGGCGAAATCATCCGGCTGTTCCTGAACAACCTGAATGCGCCGGTGAACATCACCAATGGCCCGCAGGGTATCAACATGATTGAGCCAGTGGAGATTGCAGGCGTGCGTTTTTCAAGAACAGTGGAGCTGTTCGGTCTTGAGGTGCCGGCACTGCACCTTTATTACTACCTGTTCCTGGTACTGACCCTTCTGGTGATTGCGATCTGCATGCGCCTGCAGGACAGCCGCATCGGGCGGGCATGGACTGCAATCCGGGATGATGAAACTGCAGCCAAGGCCATGGGCATCAACACCCGCAACATGAAACTGCTGGCGTTTGCACTGGGTGCCTCCTTCGGTGGTGTGGCAGGTGCCATGTTCTCTGCCTTCCAGGGTTTTGTAAGCCCTGAATCCTTCGGACTGATGGAGTCCATCATTGTTCTTTGCATGGTGGTGCTGGGCGGTATGGGGCACATTCCAGGCGTGGTGCTGGGCGCCCTGTTGCTGGCTGGCTTTCCCGAGATACTCAGGCAGGTGGTGGTGCCAGTGCAGGAATTCCTGTTTGGCACGGTGGTGGCTGATGCTGAAATCATCCGTTCCCTGGTTTATGGCCTGACCATGGTGCTGGTGATGCTTTACCGGCCGGAAGGTCTGTGGCCACAACGCAAGGGTAAACCTGATGTACACGGGAGCGCGCCACAATGAGCCAATTGCTTTTCAAGGCAACCGGATTGCGCAAATGTTTTGGTGGCATCACCGCAGTGGCCGATGTCAGCCTGTCGATTCATGAAAACCAGGTGGTGGGTCTTATCGGGCCGAACGGGGCGGGCAAAACTACCTGTTTCAACCTGATTACAGGTCTTTACACCCCAGACTCTGGTGAATTCTGGTTCAAGGGCCAAACCTACAAGCCGGGTGCACCCCATGAGGTGGCGCGCATGGGTCTTTCCCGCACTTTTCAGAACATCCGACTTTTCAAAAGCATGACTGCTGCAGAAAATGTGGCCGCCGGCATGCATGCGCGTACTCGGCAAGGCGTTCTGGGCGCCGTACTGAGAACATCTGCCCAGAAACATGAAGAACAACGGGTACGCCAACGATCCCAGGCGCTGCTTGATTACGTAGGCATTGGCAAATACAGCAATTATCTGGCTGGCCAACTTTCCTATGGTGATCAGCGCCGGCTTGAAATTGCGAGGGCCCTGGCCAGTGAACCTGCGCTTTTGGCGCTGGATGAGCCAGCCGCAGGCATGAACGCCAGTGAAAAACTGAAGTTGCGCGAGTTGCTTCTGAAGATACGGACTGATGGAAAATCAATCCTGCTGATTGAACATGATGTGAAACTGGTGATGGGCATTTGCGATCAGGTTACCGTACTGGATTATGGAAGAGTCATCGAGCAGGGATCGCCTTCGCAGGTGCAGCAATCCCCGGCAGTAATCGAGGCTTACCTTGGGGGTTTGCATCATGGCTGAAACCATGCTGGAAATTCACGACCTGACTGTGGCGTATGGCGGAATCCAGGCGGTCAAGGGAATCAGCTTCCAGGTTCAACCTGGGGAACTGGTGTGCCTGATCGGTTGCAATGGCGCAGGCAAAACTTCAGCATTGAAGGCGATCGCGGGTCTCCTGCCTTTTGAGGCAACAAGGTCAACTTTCAAGAACAGCCAGGAGCTTCAACAACTGCCTGCACACGCACGCCTGGGTCTGGGCATGGCACTGGTACCTGAAGGCAGGGGCATCTTCACCCGCATGACCGTGCTGGAAAACCTGGAACTGGGAGCACAGACACGCCGGAAAC
>DASUDJ010000162.1:0-4885 GCA_036275635.1 Limnobacter sp.
CGGCTTGAGCCAGTCTGCGGGTCGGAGTACATCATCACATCCGCACTGTCGCAATTGAACAGGGTCTGCAAGCGTTTCAGCACCTCTTCGCCGGGGGCCTTTTCGCAGGCCGCACGAAACAGCACACCAGGCTGCTCTCGACCAAGCGGTACACACATGGCAGCATCAAATTCTGAATACAGTTTGCGGGCCTGCTGCCAAATGCCCAACCAATGCTCGCTGTACACAAACACCACCAGTTGCCAGGGCAAATGCGCCCTCTGGATATTTACTGCAGCATGTTTCAGTTCGGGCTGCTTGGAATACGGATCCACGGCATCCAGCGTCAGTGCATTCACACCGCCCACGCCTGACTTGCCGCCGAAAAATTCCGGCCCCCAGTGCATGGGAAGCACCGCCTGGTTGCGCGCAACGGATTCATCTTCCCTTGCACGCAAGGTGACTGTACCTCGCCGTGATTTCACGGACACCCAGCTGTCCCGCTGAAGCTTCAGGCGCTTGTAGTCTGCCGGGTTAAGGGCGAACATCGGCTCGGACTCATGCGAGAAGAATTCAGCCAGCGTGCCGGTGCGGCTCGCGCCATGCCACTGGTCACGCAACCGGCCCGTGTTCAATTTCCAGGGAAAGCGCGCATCTGCTTCTTCTGCCACTGGCTCATAAGGTGCAAAAACAAATTTTGCCTTGCCATTTCCGGTCGGGAATATGCCATTTTCATACAGGCGTGCCCGACCAATTGAAGCACCCTCGGGCAGGGGCCACTGCTGCGGACCTTTTTCCTCCAGCAGGCTGTAGCTCAGGCCGGTGATGTCGAGGTCTCTTCCCCTTGTACTTTCCCGGTGTTCATTGAAAATTTCTTCCGGGGAGTTGTAGTCCAGGAATGAGGTGTTGAAACGCACCTCAGGCTTGGCGGAAGAATCGGTCAGTTCAGCACAGCCATTGAATTCTGCTGCAGATGCAGGGTCCTTCCTCGGGCTTTCTACACCCAGCTTCAACAATGCCAGTTCCAGGCGCCTTGAGAAGTCCACCACGATCTGCCAGTCGTGCCGTGAATCGCCAAACGCGGGCAAGGCAGACCGTACCCGGCTGATTCGCCTTTCGCTGTTCGTCACAGTCCCTTCCTTTTCACCCCAGGTGGTGGCAGGGAATATTACGTCGGCATATTGAACTGTTGCCGGTGTAAGGTAGGCATCCTGCACCACTACCAGTTCGGCATTCTGCAGTGCACGGGCCACCTTGCCCGAATTCGGCAGTGAGTGCGCCGGGTTGGTGCAAGCCACCCACACGGCCTTTATCTTTCCCTGTTCCAGTTGATGAAACATGTCCACTGCGCTGGCCCCGGGCGTGGCACTGATTTTTTTAACACCCCAGAATGCGGCGGTTTCAGCCACATGTTTTGGATTGCTCAGCTCCCGGTGTGCAGGCAAAAGGGTGGCCATGCCACCCACCTCGCGCCCGCCCATGGCATTCGGTTGCCCGGTCAGGGAGAAAGGTCCAGCCCCCGGTTTGCCAATCTGGCCTGTGGCCAGGTGAAGCGCAATCAATGCCGTGTTCTTGTCGGTTCCCGTGGTGGCCTGGTTCAACCCTTGGCAATACAGGGAGAGTGTCCTGCTGCCTTGGGCGAACCAGGTGGCGGCCGTGAC
Source organism: Limnobacter sp. (assembly GCA_036275635.1). GTDB lineage: Bacteria > Pseudomonadota > Gammaproteobacteria > Burkholderiales > Burkholderiaceae_B > Limnobacter. The sequence continues at coordinate 1,641 of DASUDJ010000162.1, forward strand.
AATATCCGCCTCGGGAACTCCGCACACGCTGGCTGCAAGCCGCGGTGTGTACTCCTTCAATCCATCCACCATGGCCTGGAAACCTTCGGTGTGCTGGTTGATGTAGGCCATGTGAAGCCAGCCGTTCTGCATCATCACATGCAGCATGGCATTGAATAGCATCACATCGGTGCCAGGCTGGATTTTCAGATGCAGGTCGGCCATCAGGGCAGTGTCAGTGGTGCGGGGATCGACCACGATCAGCTTGTGGCCGGGCATTGCAGCCCGAGCTGCCTCCAGCCTGCGGAAAGCCACCGGGTGGGCATAGGCCATGTTGGAACCGGCAATGAATACACAGTCGGCCAACTCGAGGTCTTCGTAATTGCACGGCGGTGCGTCTGCACCCAGGGTACGCTTGTAACCGCTGACTGCACTGCTCATGCACAGCCGTGAGTTGGTGTCGATGTTGTTGGTGCCGATCAGTCCTTTCACCAGCTTGTTGAACACGTAATAGTCTTCAGTCAGCAACTGGCCGCTGATGTAGAAACCCACGCTGTCCGGCCCATGGGCTGCAATGAGCCTTGCAAATTCGCGCGCGGTAAAGTCCAGCGCTGTGTTCCAGTCGACAGACTGCACAGCCTGCTCACGCTGGATGCGCATCAAGGGCTGGCTTGCGCGCACCTGCCCGTACACATTCGCCTGCGCAGTTTCAGCCAGCTTGCTGCCCTTGCTGCACAGCTTGCCGAAATTGGCGGGGTGGCTTTCATCACCTTTCACATCAATGATTTCTCCTGCCTGGGTGCGCACCACCACGCCACAACCCACGCCGCAATAGGGACAGGTTGTTTTTGTGCTTTCAATCGGTGCAGGCAGCAGGCTCATGTCAAATCCCGTGGTTCTTCACTTCACTGGCTTTCAGGTGCACTCGCCCATCCACCACCTGCACGCTGAATTTTGCGGTGCAGCCTACATCCGGTTCACGGGCGCAGCCGTCTGCCAGGCCAATCTGCCAGTTGTGCAAAGGGCAGGTCACCGTGGTGCCGTGAACAATGCCCTGGCTCAGGGGGCCCTTCTTGTGCGGGCATTCATCCAGCAGGGCAAACACCTGTTGTTCGCTGTTGCGAAAAATTGCAATGTCCTGCCCGGTGGGCCTGCGCACAATTCGTGAACCCAGCACCGGGATGTCTTCCACGGCGCAAATGTCGATCCATTCCATTTTTACTTCCTTCTGTTCCTGTAGTAATGAAGCCGACATTAGACCACCTCCGCCAATTTGATTGGAATGAACTGCCGCAAATCCACCTGCGCCTCCTTCGGCTTGTGCCATGGGTCTTCCTCAATGGCCAGTGCTGCCTGCAACTCAGCCCACAGGGCATTGCGGTTGGCCACGTCTTCAATTACCTTGGCTTTCACATGATCAAGGCCCACGCGCTCCAGGTAATGCACGGTGCGTTCAAGGTACCAACCTTCTTTCCGGTACAACTGAAGGAATGCACCGCTGACAGCCAACACTTCATCCGAGGTTTTCACACGGCACAGGAACTGCGCCACCTCGGTCTTGATGCCGCCGTTGCCACCGACATAAATTTCCCAACCTGAATCAACACCAATCACGCCCACATCCTTGATGCCGCTTTCTGCACAGTTTCGCGGGCAGCCCGACACGGCCAGCTTCACCTTGTGGGGTGCGTACATCTTGAACAGGGCATGCTCCAAATCTTTGCCCATCTGCGTGCTGTCCTGCGTGCCGAAACGGCACCATTCGCTGCCAACACAGGTTTTCACGGTGCGCAGGCCTTTTGCATAGGCATGACCACTGGGCATGTCCAGGTCTTTCCACACATTCTGCAAGTCTTCCTTTTTTACGCCCAGCAGGTCGATGCGCTGGCCACCGGTTACTTTCACCGTGGGTATGTTGTACTTGTCGACCACGTCTGCAATTCTTCGCAACTCTGCCGCCGTGGTTTCACCACCCCACATGCGTGGCACCACGGAATAGGTTTTGTCTTTCTGAATGTTGGCATGGGCCCGTTCGTTGATGAAGCGGCTTTGCGGATCATCCACCGCCTTGCCAGGCCAGGAACTGATCAGGTAGTAATTCACCGCGGGCCGGCAGCTTGCACAGCCGTTGGGCGTGCGCCAGTTCATGGTGGAAAACACTTCTTCCTTGGTGGTCAGCTCATGCTTGAAAATCGCATCCCGCACCGCCTGGTGGCCATGCTCGGTGCAGCCGCACATCGGCTTGGTTTTTGGTGTGGCGGAGTAATCTGCACCAGCGGTGCTCATCAAGATCTGCTCGCACAAGCCAGTGCATGAACCACATGAAGCACTGGCCTTGGTGTGCTTGCGCACTTCTTCAATCGTGAACAGGCCCTTGGTCTTGATGGCCTGCACAATCGTGCCCTTGCAGACGCCGTTGCAGCCACACACCTCATCGGAATCAGCCATTCGACTGGCCTGGCTCTGGCCCTCGTGGCCCGTGTCACCAATGTTGTTCTGGCCAAACATCAGCTTGTCGCGGATTTCCTTGATGACCTTGCCTTCACGCATCAGCTTGAAATACCAGGAACCATCTGCCGTGTCGCCATACAGGCAGGCGCCCACCAGCTTGTCCTCCTTGATCACCAGCTTCTTGTAGACGCCACCGATCGGGTCAGACAGCAGCAGTTCCTCGCAGCCTTCACCACCCATGAAATTGCCCGCGGAGAACAGGTCCACGCCTGTCACTTTCAGCTTGGTTGAAGTGACCGAACCTTCATAACGACCAATGCCGAATTGCGCCAGGTGGTTTGCACACACCTTGGCCTGTTCAAAGAGTGGCGCCACCAGGCCATACGCCACACCCCTGTGGTTGGCACATTCACCCACTGCATAGATTTTCGGATCGGTGATGGTTTGCAGGGTGTCGCTGACCACCACGCCGCGGTTGCAATGCAGGCCCGCACTGGCTGCCAGTTTGTCATTCGGGCGAATACCCACTGCCATCACCACCAGGTCAGCATCATGAATTTCGCCATCTGCAAATTCGATTTTTGAAACTCGGCCATCCGGCCCTGCATGCAGGGCCTTGGTGTTTTTGGCCAGCAGGAATTTCAAACCCTTGGCTTCCAGGCTCTTCTGCAGCAACCCTGCAGCAACAGGATCCAACTGCCGCTCCATCAGCCAGGTGGGGAGATGCACCACGCTCACATCCATGCCCTGGATGGCCAGGCCGTTTGCTGCTTCCAGGCCCAAAAGGCCTCCTCCGATGACCACTGCCTTTCGGT
>DASUDJ010000163.1:0-2209 GCA_036275635.1 Limnobacter sp.
GATGAAAAGCCCGGCCAGCGTGGCCCGCCCGATGACATAACTCAGCGAAAGCCCAGCCAGCGTGGCGGCAAACGCAGTGGTGAAGCTGACCCTTACCTGCACAAGATACAGCGTGAACAGCTTGGTGATCTTGAACAGAAAGAACATGATGGGCACGATGCTGATCAGAAGCGGCGGCGCATTGAATTCCAGTGGGTTCCACAGCATCAGCAATGACCACACCACCGCCAGCAGGCTGAACACCAGGTTGAAACCGTCCGCAATCCAGGGCAGCCAGCCCGCCATGAAATGGTAGCGTTGCCCCGCAGTCAACCTGCTGGCCTTGAAGCCCAGCAACTGCCCGGCATGTTCACGCAGTATCTGCATGGCTCCATAGGCCCAGCGGTGGCGCTGCTTTTTATAGTCGGTGAAATTGTCGGGTATCAGCCCGAATCCGTAACTCTGGTTGATGTAAACCGCCTCATGGCCCTGTTCGAACACGCGCAGGCCCAGTTCTGTGTCTTCGGTGATGGTGTTCACACCCCACAGCCCAACCTCCTGCAGCACACTTTTTCTGACCATGGTCATGGTGCCGTGCTGGATGATTGCATTGCGCTCATTTCGCGTCACCATGCCCAGCTGGAAAAATCCCGTGTATTCCGCATGGCAAACAGCCTTGAATGCAGAGTCAGCTCCATCCCGATAGTCCTGCGGTGCCTGCACGATTGCAATTTCAGGCTTTTCAAACTGGGGCGCCAGGTCTTTCAGCCAGTTGGCCTGCACCTGGTAATCCGCATCAATCACTGCCACAACTTCAGCATCAGGATGGGTTCTCTCCAGTGCGTAATTCAGGGCACCTGCCTTGTATCCACTCAGGGGCTTCACATGAAAAAAACGAAACCGTGACCCCAGCTTTTCGCAGTGGGCCTGCACTGGCCTCCAGGTGGATTCCTCGGCCGTGTTGTTGTCAACCACCAGCACCTCGAAAGCAGGATAGTCCAGCCTGGCCAGGGCATTCAGGGTGTCGATCACCATGGTCGGCGGCTCTTCATGGGTGGGCACATGGATGGACACAAAAGGCTGGAATGCAGAGGTTGCCCTGGCCACTTCACCGGGGCCACCCGGTATTGTCAGCAGCCGTTGCCTTCTGCTGTACCACATGGCCTCTGCCCACTCATGCGCCTCGGCCAGAACAATCACGAACACTCCTACAACGCCAAGCAGCAGGAACACCGAGACCGCCACGCTGGCCCAGGTGTGGTAGTGCAGCGTGAAATCATAGATCACGTAAATGATCAGGCATGAAATCACGAAGGCATTGAAAATCAGGAAGGTTCTTCCGCTGTTGCGCAGCATTTTGCTGTCGATCAACAGAAGAAATGTCATCAACAAGGCCACCACGATGGATGCTGCTGCAAGGAACTTCCATTGTGGAATGGCGATGATGGGCCGGTCGGGCTCGAATTTCGGATTCCGGAAAGCGTCGTACACACCCCAATGTCCACCCACGCTGCCTTCAATGTCGCTCTTCCATGGTTGGTCAAAGGCCTCCATCAGGTAGAACACCATGCCCTCTTCACCGGCCCGCTGGATGAACCGCCTCAGGAAACGCGCCTGGTTGGCCTGTGAGGCATCCGCCTCCCGGATTGAACGTCCATTGCTGGGCCAGCCCACTTCTGTCACCACGATCGGTTTGCCCGGAAATGCATTCTGCAAGTCACGATAGCGTGCAATCGAATAGTCTACAGCCTGCTCCAGTGAAACACCTTCCCAGAACGGCAGCAGGTGAACCGCCAGGTAATCCACATGGTTGGCCAGCTGCGGATGCTTCAGCCACATATGCCAGGGTTCTGCCGTGCTGACAGGCAGGTCGGTCTTGCTGCGCACCTTGTCCAGGTAGGCCGCCATCTGCACTGGGGAAAGCTCCTCTCGCAGCAGTGCCTCGTTGCCCACCACCAGGCGCACCACGTTCCGGGGTGACTTGCCGACAAGCTCCAGCAACCGTTCCAGTTCCTGCGCATTGGCCTCCCGATCGGCGCCCAACCAGGCTCCCAGTGCCACATTGATGTTGTAGGGCTGGGCCAGGCGCGGAATTTCGCCGAAAACCCCGGCCACGGTGTAGGTTCTTACAGCCCGTGTTTTCCCTGCAAGCAGTGAAAGATCGCGCTGTATGTCTTCAGGACTGGGTTCCACCTGTTTGATCGGGCTCTGGTCTGCCTGGTAGGGTGAA
>DASUDJ010000164.1:0-8611 GCA_036275635.1 Limnobacter sp.
AACAGGGTGATTTTTCCTGCAGAACAGTTTTCCTGCAGCAGGCGTTCAATGCTTGTCGCCCTGTCTCGTGGATTTGCTCCTGCAATCAGCAGCACCCGGGTTTTCATTTGCGCCAGAATGCCGGTGTAAACAACACCAGGATGGTGAACATTTCAAGCCGGCCCAGCAACATGGCCAGGGAGCAGAGCCACACCTGGAAATCGCCCAGCGCGGCATAATTGTCCACAGGGCCGAATTCTCCCAGTGCCGGGCCCAGGTTGTTGATCATCGCCATGGCAATGCTGACGGCCGACACTGGGTCCATGCCGGTGAACACCAGTACCATGGTGATGCTAATCACGCTCATGCCGTACATCAGCATGAAGGCCAGCACGCCAAAAATCACCTGGGAGCTGACCACCGTGCCGCGTATGCGCACCGGGTTGATTGCACGCGGATGCAGAATTCGGGACAGTTCACCCATGGCATGCTTGAACAGGATGACTGCCCGCAGCATCTTGATTCCACCGCCTGTTGAGCCAGCTGCAGTCGCGAACATGCTGAGGAAAATCAGCCACAGGGGAACAAACAAGGGCCACTGGGTGTAATCTGCATTGGCATATCCGGTGGTGGTGGCCACTGACACGGTGTTGAACAGGGCAAACCGGAAAGCCTCGCTGGCAGAGGTGTAGACCTGGTGGGCCATCAGGTACAGGGTGATCAGGCCCACTGACAGGAAAATCAGCAGGAAAAACCACTTGGCTTCCGGGCAGTTCACATAGGGCCGGAATGATTTTCCGCGCCAGGCCAGGAAGTGGATTGCGAAATTGATGGCGGCAATCATCATGAAAGTAACCGCCACCATTTCAATTGCAGCAGAATCGAAATACACATAGCTGCTGTCGTGTGCTGCAATGCCTGACAGTGAAACTGTGGTGCCCGCGTACAGGAATGAATCCAGCCAGTCCATGCCCGCCAGCTTGTAGCTGATCACACAGGCGGCTGAAATCGAGAGGTACACCAGGTAAAGCGACTTGGCTGTTTCTGTAATTCGGGGGGTCAGTTTGCTGTCTTTCATCGGGCCTGGTGTTTCAGCCTTGAACACCTGGGAACCACCCACGCCCAGCAAGGGAAGAATGGCCACCGCAAGCACCAGGATGCCCATGCCACCCAACCACGACAGCAGGTGGCGCCAGATGTTGATGCTGTTGGGCATGTGGTCCAGTCCGCTAAGCACCGTGGCACCCGTCGTGGTGATGGCAGACACCATTTCAAAATAGGCATCCGTCACGGTTAGATCTTTGAAAAAAAGCACCATGGGTATGGTGGCAAATGCCGGCATGCCGGACCACACCACTGACACCAGCAGGAAGCCGTCTCGCGGTTGAAGTTCACGGCGAAAACTGCGGGTCAGGACATGCATTGCAACGCCCAGCAGGAAAGTAACCCCAAAACCCGTGGCAAATGCATTCACGGTGGGTTCGCCGGTCAGGAAGGCATAGGTCAGCGGAACCAGGAAAGCCAGGGAGAACAGGGCCACTGCAAAGCCCAAAACCCCCAGCACCGGAAAGATCGAGTTCCTCATTCAGCGCAGGCCATGTCAGAAATAACCCACGCCGACCTGGAACAGCTTTTCCACCTGCGGTATCAACTGGCGGTTTTCCACGAAAGTGATGATGTGGTCCTCTGCCTCAATCACCGTGTCATGATGCGCCATGATGACGCGGTCTCCACGCACGATTGCACCGATTACGGCACCCTTGGGCATTGGAATTTTCTCAAGCGCGCGGCCAATCACCTTGGATGATTTTGCATCGCCGTGGGCAATGGTTTCAATTGCCTCAGCCACACCCCTTCGCAGGCGGTGAACTGCAACCACATCGCCACGGCGGATGTGTTTCAGCAATTCGCTGAGGGTTGCATTCGAAGGCGCCAGGGCAATGTCGATCTGGCCGCCCTGGACCAGGTCGGCATACACCCTGCGCTGGATCAGGGCAATCACCCGGCGGGCGCCCATGCGCTTGGCCAGCAGCGAAGACATGATGTTGTTCTCATCATCACTGGTCAGTGCGATGAAAGTGTCCACATCCTGCACATTCTCATCGGCCAGCAGGTCCTCATCCGTGGCATCTCCATACAGAACCAGGGTGCGGGAACCCAGCTTGCTGGCCAGGTCTTCGCAACGCTTCCTGTCTGCATCAATCACCTTCACCTGGTAATTCTCTTCAAGGCTTTTCGCCAGGCGCAGGCCGATGTTTCCGCCACCGGCAATCATGACCTTGGTCACAGGTTTTGAAATGCGGCGCAATTCAGCCATCACCGTGCGCACATGCTCGGTGGCCGACAGGCAGAACACCTCATCGCCCGGTTGTATGGTGGTGTAACCTTCAACAGCCACCGGCTGGTTTTCCCTGAACAGGGCCACGATGCGCACGTCCACCTTGGGCAGGTGCTTGCGGATGTCTTCGATCGGATGCGACACCATCGGCCCGCCTGCATAGGCCCGCACTGAGACCAGCGTGACCTTGCCACCGGCAAAATCCAGCACCTGCAAGGCATCAGGAAATTCAATCAGGCGTTCAATGTGTTCTGTCACGCTCTGCTCCGGGCAGATCACATGGTCCACATTGAACCCCTCATCGCCGTGCAGATTGGCCTGTTCCATCAGTTCCGGCGAACGAACCCGGGCAATCCTGCGGGGTATGTTGAACATCAGTGCAGCCATCCTGCAGGCCACCAGGTTGGTTTCATCACTGCGTGTGACAGCCACCAGCATGTCGGCATCTTCAGCACCGGCCTGTTTCAGAACCCGGGGCAATGCGCCATTGCCCACCACCGTGCGCAGGTCATGCCTGTCCTGCAGGTCGGTGAGTACGGTGGGGTTGGGGTCAATCAGGGTGATGTCATTGTGTTCCGACACCAGGCTTTCAGCCAGGCTGGTGCCCACACGTCCGGCACCGACAATGATGATTTTCATGCGATGCTTTTTCTGGCCGTGCGGCCCACTTCCACGCCGAGTTGTTTCAACTTGCGGTAAAGGTGTGTCCGTTCAATGCCTGTGCGCTCGGCCAGCCGTGTCATGCTGCCGTTTTCAAGCCGCAGGTGGTATTCGAAATAAATCCGTTCGAATGAATCGCGGGCATCCCGCAACTGGGCATCCAGGTCCAGTGTTGAAAGCTCGGCCAGTGCCTGACCCAGCGGGGTGGAATCAGCAGAAGGATTTGATGCGCCATTCGAACCAGCACCTGTCGCTGCAGCCGCTGGACTGGTGCCCAGTGGCTTGGGTTGCGCCTGCATCAGTGCCCGGGCTGACTGCACCATTTTTCCGCGGGCCAGGCCCTTTTCAACAGCGCCGAGCAGCTTTTGAAGGGAAATCGGTTTTTCCAGGAAATCAAGCGCGCCGATGCGCGTGGCTTCCACTGCCGTGTCAATCGTGGCATGGCCGCTCATCATGATCACCGGCATGGTCAACAGGCCTTTCACAGACCATTCTTTCAGAAGGGTGACACCGTCGGTGTCAGGCATCCAGATGTCCAGCAGGACCAGGTCAGGCTGTTCCTGTTCCCGCAGGCTGCGAGCTTGTCCGGCATTTTCTGCCAGCAGCACAGCATGCCCTTCATCCCCAAGAATCTCCGACAGGAGTTCCCGGATTCCAATTTCGTCATCCACAACGAGAATGGTCGCCATGTTCAAAGAGTTCCTTTTTTACGCAGCCTGACTATGTTCAGCTTGATCCAGCCTGTCGTGCAGCACCGGAAAGGTCAATTCCACCGCACAACCCACTACCCGCCCTTGTGCATCCACCCTGTTTCGTATGGCAATTCTTGCCTTGTGCTCATCAGCGATCTTCCTGACAATCGCAAGGCCCAGGCCAGTGCCCTTGGTCTTGGTGGTGATGTAGGGCTCGAACGCCTTGGCCAGCATGTCCGGATTGAAGCCAGGACCATTGTCGGCCACCACCAGCTTGACTCCCACCAGTTGCTCAACCTCGCCTTCCGGTGCCCGCAGACCTTCCGTCCTGACCTCGACTCTTGGATTGTCACATTCCACGCAGGCATCCAGAGCATTCTGCAACAGATTATGAATCACTTGGCGCAACTGCGACGAATCTCCGGCAACCGGCGGTAAATTTTCAGTCAGTTTCGGAATGAACGGGTTCTCCGTCTGGTTCTCAATGCCGACATGTACATCGTAGAGTGCAAGCACATCCACCACCAGGTCATTCAGGTCCAGCGGTTTCAGGTCAGCTGGCGGCAGCCGGGCATAGTCACGGAAATCATTCACCAGCCGCTTCAGTGATTCCACCTGGTTCACGATGGTGCGGGTGGCCCGCTGCAGAATGCCGGCCTCCGGTTCCTGCAGCTTGTCGGCCAACTTCATTTGCAGGCGCTCTGCGGACAACTGGATGGGTGTCAGCGGATTCTTGATTTCATGCGCCAGCCTGCGGGCCACCTCGCCCCAGGCTGCGGTGCGCTGGGCTGAAATCAGGGCGGTGATGTCGTCACACACCAGCACATAGCCCGCTTTTTCACCCGGCAGGCGGGAGCCCCTGACCAGTATGGATTTGGAACTCTGCGAGTCGAATGCCCGGGGTATTTCAAGCTGCTTCTGCCAGATTCCGCTTTCTTCACCCTCACCGCCCTGGTGGTCCGCCACGCTGGCCCGCACGGCCATGGCAAATCCTTCCAGCCCAGGCATTTCATCCAGGGGGTGCCCCTGGTTTTCTGCCAGTGAACGGTCAAAAATACGCAAAGCGCCGTCGTTGTACATTTTCAGGCGCAGCTTGTGGTCAAGCACCAGCACACCTGCCGAAAGGCTGGTCAACAGGCTTTGCAGGAAGTCATTGTTGGCCGCCAGCTGGTTCTGGTTGGCCTGCAGGCGACGCTGCGCTTCCGACAATTGCCGGGTCATGGTGTTGAACGACTCGACCAGTTCACGCAGTTCATCATCCGCATTCACTGGCTGCATGGTCTTGAAGTTGCCACTGGCCAGCGCCTTGGTGCCTTCTGCAAGCCACAGCAGGGGCGAGGACAAGCGCGAAGACAACCAGAATGCAGCTGCAACCGAGACGAACACGGTCAGCAGCAGGGCCAGGGTCAGGGTAATGCCGTAAATTTTCCGCAGGCCGGAACGTGACAGCTGCAGCTCCTGGTAGTCGCGATACACGCTTTGGACTGCATTGGCCCGCTGCGAGAGGGTGGTGGGCACCGGGTGCATGATCTGCACATAGCGCTGCCCCAGGTCGAAGCTGGTCAGGGGTGGGGCAATCGGAACCACCACCCGCATGTACAGGCGGCCATCAGGATCATTTTCATCCGGCTCGATCTGCTGGAATGGCCGTGTCATCAGCGCCTGGCGAAGCATCACCTGGGTAGGCAGGCTGGGCAGCAGGCTGTTCAGCTGTCCGCCTGCGTTGCCAAGAATCTGGCCCGTTTCACTCAGCAGCGTGAGTTCCTGCACATTGGCCGCATCCCGCAGGCGTGGAAGCTCCAGCAATTGTTCACTGGGTGTTGCCCGCGACAGTTCAATGGAAATCGACTGGCCTTTCAGGCTGAGCTCACTGACCAGGCTGTCCAGGGCAGTCTGGCCCAGGTTCAATCCTGATTCCAGCGCACCATCAACCCGCACATCAAACCAGCTGTCAATGCTCTTGGCCAGAAACTGTACTGACACCAGGTACAGCACGAAACCGGGTATCAGGCCCATCAATGCGAAGGAAAGCGACATGCGCAACATCAGCCGGGAACCGAACACCCCCGCTCGGTAACGGCGCACCATGCGCACGATCAGCAGAATGAGAATGCTGAAAAGGCCCGCTGCAATAATGCCGTTCAGCGTGATCAGCAGCGGATAGTTACTCTCGAAAAAATCGGTATTCGAAGAAGCGGAGGCCAGCAGAAAAAGCAGCACGCCGCCCAGGCTGCCCAAGACCAGCAGCGTGTAACGCAGCCACCGGGTGTTTTCCAGCCATGGATTCATTTCAGCGCCTCGCGTTTTGGCGTGAAGTCGAACACCAGCCACTCAGACGACAGGTCCCATTCACTGTTCACCAGGGCGCTGATCTGGAAGGGTTTGGGCAGTTCGGTCAGCAAGAGGCGGAAACGCACCTGCGCCTTGTAGGGCTGGCCCACTTCGATCCGGTCCCGGGGAATGACGGCCCAGTCCTTTACCCGGGTCATGTGCTTGATGGCGTCATCAAAGGTGGGCGTGTTGTAGGTGTTGTGTGGTGTCACCACCCGGTATGTTCGGGTCAGGGCGTTGTAGGAAAGACTCAGGGGATAGGTGGTGTTGATGACCTCCTCGTCCATCCAGTACCAGCGGGTGCGCTTCAGCTGAAAATCAACCGCGAACTGCAGGGGCAGACCCCGGTCCACCGCCTCCCTCAGCTTGTGACCCAGTTCAATATCGAACTCGGCCGCCAGGTTCCATGAGGGTGCAGCGGGCGCCTTGCTGGGTTCCAGCTTCACGGCAGTCACACGGGTTGAGGAATCCACCTGCGCCAGCGCCAAGCCAAACACGAGCGCCATCAGCAGGCCCAGGGAGCCGAGCAGCATGCGTTTCCACGTGAAGGAACTGGCCTGGCTAGAGTTCAAGGCAGATCCTCAACTTCCGGCCGCTTTCTGAAACTTCGCGAAGAAGAAGCCGTCGGGTGAGGCATCAAAGCCTTGGCTGAATTCGGACTGCTGGGTTGGCAGCACCCAACCCGGTGAGGGTTGTGCCAGTGCATCTGGATGGTGTTCTAGAAATGCATTTGCCAACTGGGGCCCCTCTTCGGGAAAGATGGAACAGGTCACCAGCAAAAGTGTACCGCCCGGTTTCAGGGTAGACCACAAGGCATTCAGGATTTTGTGTTGAATCCGCGACAACCCGGCCACATCCTCCGGTCTGCGCAGCCAGGGGATATCCGGATGACGCCGCACCACGCCCGAGCCTGTGCAGGGCACATCAGCCAGTATTGAATCAAAGGGCACACCGTCCCACCAGGTTTCCGGCGCCTCGGCATGCGCAGCTTTCAATCGCAGATTCCACTTACCGGTCAGCGTGGGGGCGATCCTGCGGATGTTGTCTTCCACCCGGCCCAGGCGCTGCGGGCTGGAATCCAGTGCCAGGAGATCAATGTCAGCCAGCTCCAGCAAATGGCCGGTTTTGCCGCCTGGTGCCGCACAGGCGTCCAGGATGCGCTGGCCATTCTCAGGCTTCAGCAACTGCGCAGCCAGCTGGGCTGCACTGTCCTGCACCGACACCTGGCCAAGATCAAAGCCGGGCAGGGCGGACACGGGCACTGGCCGGTCCAGCAGCACGGCCTGCGGCCCGATGACCCTGGCTGGCAGGCCGGCTTTGCCAAGCTGCTCCACGTAGGCCTGGGCTGAACCCGTGCGGCTGTTCACGCGCAGCACCATGGGCGGATGGGTTTGGGCCTGGGCCAACAGGGCTTGCCACATGTCCGGATGGCTGGCTTTCAGTTTGTTCACCCACCAGTTTGGCAAGCGATAAAAGGCCAGCGGTTCCTTCTGCGCCTGGGCCCGCCAATTGCCTGCATCCCGCAGAAAATTGCGCAGGCAGGCATTCACCAGCCCCTTGGCCCTTGCAAACTGCTCACTGGCAGCACAGGCCTGCACCATCTGGTCCACCACGGTATGCGCCGGGTATTTGCTGTTTGAATCAGCCCACAACAAACCGAACCCCAGGGCCATGAGTTCATTCAGCGGCTCAGGGCTCAACAGCGGCTTGCCACTCAGCAACCTGGTCAGCACCTGGCCTGGGCCCAGGTTTCGCAGTCCGAAATAGGACAGGTCCTGGATGGCGCCAAGCGCCTGCGGCATTTTCACACCACGGGTTTCAGTGGCCAGCGCCTGGTCAAGCGACCTGCCCTCTCGCAACACCCGGGTCAGCACGGCAGCGGCCTTCAGCAGGGCGAAGGCCAGGCTGGCTTCATTCAGTCGAGGATTCAATGCCTTGGCAGCTGGTTGACCGGAATTCTGATTGCGCGGTTTCAAATCAGGCCGCCGGTGGATGTGGAAGATTTACCAACTGGCTGCCCTTGGACAGGCCCAGCGCGGCTGCAAGCTGATGGGCCGGCTGGCGTTTCCCGCCAGCCTTCTGCAGGCTGTGGATGCGAAGTACGCCCAGGCCACATTGCACATCAAGCCCTTGTGGACTCACTCCGAGCACGCTGCCAGGCAGGGCCTGTTGACCATCCGCTGAAAGTGTTTCAGGGTTGAAGCATTTCAGGACTTCTGAATTGAAATGGGTGCTGGCACCCGGGAAGGGGTCGAATGCGCGCAGCATGCGTTGCAGTTCAACAGCACTGCGGGACCAGTCAATCAGCCCTTCTGCCTTGGTGATTTTCTCTGCATAGGTGATGCCGATTTCCGGTTGGGGCACCAGGGGAAGGGTTTCTGCCTGCAGGGCATCCAGCGCCTCCACCAGCAGGTCGCCCCCCAGCACAGCCAGTTTGTCATGCAGGCTGGCCGCCGTATCGCTCAACTCGATTGGCAGGTTGCGGTGCAGGCGCACCGGGCCAGTGTCCAGGCCGGCTTCCATCTGCATGATGCAAACGCCGGTTTCGGTATCCCCGGCCTCGATGCAGCGCTGTATGGGCGCAGCACCTCGCCAGCGCGGAAGCAGGCTG
>DASUDJ010000165.1:0-4097 GCA_036275635.1 Limnobacter sp.
ATGATGGGCACTGCCGCGGTAGCGATTGGCACAGCAGCCGCTGTACCGGGCACACTGGTGAACCTGGCTGCAGGTGGCACCGAACGGGAGGCCGTGCGTTTTGGCCACCCCAGTGGCACCCTGCGGGTGGGCGCACAGGCCGTGCTTGAAAATGGCCAGTGGGCTGTTAAAAAAGCCATCATGAGCCGCAGCGCGCGGGTGTTGATGGAAGGCTGGGTGCGGGTGCCAGCAGACACCTTTTAAGCGTCGCTCTGCATATTCAAGGCTGTCGCACAACAGTACAAAAAACGGCCAGAGCAATTCTGGCCGTTTTCTTTTTCACAATCGGGTCTCACCTGGCTACAAAGCGAGGTTCCTTGTTGAACCGGTTTTCAACTTTTCAGGCAGCCTGACCCGCATGAATCGGCGCCCGCCGCCCAGCCCAAGGCTTGGCCTGCTCCAGTTGTGCGGCAAGGTTCAGCAGCACATGCTCTTCACCAAACCGACCAGTGAACATCATGCCCACTGGAATATTCTGCGCATTCCAGTGCAGGGGTACGCTCATGGACGGTTGGCCAGTCACATTTGCTGGCATGGTTTGCGAGCAGTACTGGTACACCCGCTTGCCTGCTTTCAGTACGAAGTCCTTCTGCTTGGCAATAAAACCGATGGGCAGGTATGCAAGGGCCTTCAGTTCAATCAACTCCTGCGGAGTAGGACGCAATCCACCAACAGCAATTGGCAACTCGCCCAGTGTGCTGGTCAGCAATGCATCATAGGGCTGGAAGTAACTCATCCACTGGCGGGAAAACTGCGCCATGGTCCACACCGCCTTGGACACATCTCCACCATTGAAGCTTCGGCCCAGTTTCATCAATGCCCAGGTGCGGGCCTCGAAATCAGCTGCTGTTCCCTTGCGACCCAATACCTGCTCACCCACCTTCAGCGTGGCTGCCATTTCGGAACACACCAGCACCGTGTAGGCATAAATGAACTCTTCCTTGTTCAGGGGCAACTTCACTTCCTCGCACACATGCCCCAGGCCTTCAAGAAGCTTTACGGTTTCCAGTACACCTGCCTTGCAGTCCGGATGCAGGCTGTCGCCCAATGCCGGGTCGAGTGAGTAGGCAATTCTCAGCTTCTTCGGCGCAGCTTCCACTGCGCTGGCAAAAGGTGCTTCGGGTGGCGCAATTCGCAGCAGTTGCCCGGAATAATTGCCCTGCAGACAATCCAGCATGTGGGCAGAATCACGCACAGTGCGTGACACCACGTGTTCTGCAATGAAGCCGTACCAGCCATCTGCCTGATCAGGGCCGGAGGGCACCCTGCCACGAGTTGGTTTAAGACCGAACAAGCCGGTGCATGAGGCGGGCACTCGAATTGAACCACCGCCATCACTGGCGCTGGCCATGGGCACGATGCCGGCAGCCACGGCTGCGGAAGCACCACCACTGGAACCCCCAGGACTGCGTAGCGGATCCCAGGGATTGCGGCAGGGGCCGGTCAACTCAGGCTCGGTGGAAGGAGTAATTCCAAATTCCGGGGTGGCAGTTTTACCAAAGATATTCAGGCCAGCCTGCTTGAATCGCTTCACATACTCAGAATCTTCCGAAGGAACAAAGCCCCTGTAAAAGCGGCTGCCATTGGTCATTTCAACCCCGGCGTAACTGGCAATCAGGTCCTTCAGCAGGAATGGTACGCCTGCAAACGGGCCAGAAACAGGTTCAGCCGCCCGTTGGCGTGCAATTTCGTACATCGGGCGAATGACTGCATTGATGCGTGGATTCACCCTTTCAGTGCGCAGAATCGCCTCCTCCAGCAATTCTGCTGCAGTGACCTGGCCAGTCTTTACTAGCGAGGCAAGGCCCAGTGCGTCATACTGGTCGTAATCTTTAAAGCCTGTCATTTTTATTGTGTCTCCTGAATGCCCGTGTATCCGGGACTGATTCAAATAGTTTACCCCACTCAGGTAATACACCTCCGGGTGGAAAACAGGAACAATGCGCCATCTGACAACACCGGCCGCCAATGCGGCGAGAAAATGAAAACCGAACTTCATGCCTGCGTCGTGTTGAGCGACTATCCCATCAAAACAATGGTCTATGAGCGCCTTCTGGGCGCACTGGGTGAGAAGCGTGTGCATGCATTTCGCAGTCTTGATGCCGATTTTTCAGGATTGGAGGATACAAAGCTGGTGGTGTGCGACATGAATATCATGGAGGAAAGCGAACCTCTTGCGATGGCCAACCTGGAAGACATGTTTCCGAATGCCAACATCCTGTTTCTGCAGGAAGACCACAGCGACATGCAGATCCGCTTTTCCAATCAACGAGACATATGCTGCCTGGGTAAACTGTCTGCCAACAGTGTTCTTCAGTCCATTCTGAAGGAACTGTTGCTGCAAGCCGACTCCAGATTGAGGAAGCTGGCCCCACGGCCTGGTATGCGAATGCAGCAGGCGTGAAAAAAGCCACCCGAGGGTGGCTTTATTCATTTGACACTTGCCTGCCTGCCGAGCCCGGGTGCGTTATGACACCCGGGTTCACTTCAACTGACCGTCAATCAAGCAGCCAGTTGAGCCTTGTTGGCAATTTCCACGAACTCTGGAATCTGGTCGAAGTTCATGTAACGGTAGACTTCGCCGGACACGTTGCCCAGCATCTTGACCTGCTCCATGTACTCTTCCACGGTTGGGATCTTGCCCATCAGTGCACACACAGCAGCCAGTTCGGCTGAGCTGAGGTACACGCGGGTGTCGATACCCAGGCGGTTCGGGAAGTTGCGTGTGGAAGTGGACACGGCTGTTGAACCCTTGCGGATCTGTGCCTGGTTACCCATGCACAGTGAACAGCCTGGCAATTCCATGCGCGCGCCGGTGCGGCCCAGGATGCCGTAGTAGCCTTCCTCGGTCAGGATGTGCTGGTCCATCTTGGTGGGTGGTGCAATCCACAGGCGTGTTGGAATGTCGCTCTTGCCTTCCAGCACCTTGCCGGCTGCACGGAAGTGACCAATGTTGGTCATGCAGGAACCGATGAACACTTCATCAATCTTGTCGCCAGCCACTTCTGACAGGAACTTCACGTCATCCGGATCGTTCGGACAGGCCAGGATAGGTTCCTTGATGTCTTTCAGGTCGATTTCAATCACGGCTGCATATTCTGCATCCGCATCACCCTTCAGCAGCTCAGGATTGGCAATCCAGTCTTCCATCGCCTTGATGCGGCGAGTCAGGGTGCGTGCATCCTGATAGCCCTGTGCAATCATCCACTTCATCAGGGTGATGTTGGAGCGCATGTATTCAATGATGGGCTCTTTGTCCAGGTGAACTGTACAGCCAGCAGCAGAACGCTCTGCGGATGCATCAGACAACTCGAACGCCTGCTCAACCTTCAGTTGTGGCAAGCCTTCGATTTCCAGGATGCGGCCAGAGAAAATGTTCTTCTTGCCCTTCTTTTCAACAGTCAGCAAACCGGCCTTGATGGCGTACAGGGGAATTGCGTTCACCAGGTCACGCAGGGTAACACCAGGCTGCATTTCGCCCTTGAAGCGCACCAATACTGATTCAGGCATGTCCAGGGGCATCACGCCTGTTGCAGCCGCGAAAGCCACCAGGCCAGAACCGGCCGGGAAGGAAATACCGATCGGGAAACGGGTGTGGGAGTCGCCACCTGTACCTACGGTGTCGGGCATCAGCAGGCGGTTCAGCCAGCTGTGGATTACGCCGTCACCTGGACGCAGGGCCACGCCGCCGCGGTTCTCGATGAAGTCGGGCAGTTCATGGTGCATTTTCACGTCAACAGGCTTTGGATAAGCTGCTGTGTGGCAGAAGGACTGCATCACCAGGTCGGCTGAGAAGCCCAGGCAGGCCAGGTCTTTCAGTTCATCACGGGTCATAGGGCCAGTGGTGTCCTGGGAACCGACTGTGGTCATCTTGGGTTCGCAGTAGGTACCTGGGCGAACACCTTCCACGCCACAGGCCTTGCCAACCATCTTCTGTGCCAGGCTGTAACCCTTTGTGGAGGCAGCCTGTGAGGATGGGCGGCGGAACACGGGGCTTGGGCCCTGGCCCAGGGAGGCACGTGCACGGTCTGTCAGACCACGACCGATGATCAATGGAA
>DASUDJ010000166.1:0-11469 GCA_036275635.1 Limnobacter sp.
TCTGTCTTTGTGGCCTGCCCCGGGGCAAGCGGTTTTGATCTGATACCGACAGAAAATACAAATGGATTAAAAATCAGTGATTTACCGACAGGAAAGCAGTAATTTCACGATGATTGAAGAAATTCGCTGGCTTGGTGTTAGCACCGATTCAACTGACCATCCGCATGCGCGAGAATTGAATACTGCCCATGCAATTCTTTCAGGCTTTTCCAACATGCAACCCTACAACAACAATCAAACTGTTCCCCACTTCATCAATGGTCAGCCTGCAAGCCATGCAGATTCCCGAAAGGCCAATGTATTCAACCCTTCACTGGGTACAGTCGCACGCCAGGTCGAACTGGCAGATGTCTCCATCGTCAACAGCGCTGTTGACGCGGCAAAGGCCGCCCTGCCTGCCTGGGCGAACAAGCCGCCCCTGCAGCGCGCCCGCATCCTGAACAATTTCCTGGCCCTTGTGAACCAGCACCGGGATGAACTGGCCGCCATCATCACTTCAGAACACGGCAAGGTGTTCACTGATGCACAGGGCGAAGTCAGCCGGGGTATCGACATCATTGAATTTGCCTGCGGTATTCCGCAACTGCTGAAAGGCGATTACACGGAACAGGTTTCAACCAACATCGACAACTGGACCTTGCGTCAGCCAGTGGGCGTGGTGGCTGGTATTACGCCATTCAACTTTCCCTGCATGGTGCCCTGCTGGATGTTCCCTGTGGCCATTGCCTGCGGCAACACCTTTGTTCTGAAGCCCAGCGAGCGCGACCCCAGCGCCGCCAACTTCATGGCCAATCTTCTGAAAGAGGCCGGCCTTCCAGACGGCGTGTTCAACGTGGTGCATGGCGACAAGCTGGCCGTGGAAACCCTCTTGAATCATCCTGATGTGGCGGCACTCAGCTTCGTGGGCTCCACCCCGATTGCAAAGTTCATTTATGAAACCGGTGCCAGAAACGGCAAGCGGGTGCAGGCCCTGGGGGGTGCAAAGAACCACCTGCTGGTGATGCCTGATGCCGACCTGGACCAGGTCACCGATGCACTCATCGGTGCTGCCTACGGCAGCGCGGGCGAACGCTGCATGGCCATATCCGTGGCGGTGCTGGTGGGTGATGTGGGCGACAAACTGATCCCCAAACTGGCCGAGCGCCTGAAAACACTGAAAGTCACCGACGGCATGGACCTGTCTGCAGAAATGGGCCCGATCGTCACAGCCGAGGCACTGAAACGCATTGAAGACTATGTGCAGATCGGCGTGGATGAAGGCGCAAGGCTTGTGGTGGATGGCAGGGGCTTCAAGCCAGCAGGATTCGAAAATGGCTTTTACACCGGCGGTACCCTGTTCGACCATGTGAAGCCCAACATGCGCATTTACCTGGAAGAAATTTTCGGCCCGGTGCTCAGTTGCGTGCGGGTGGCCAACTTTGCGGAAGGGCTGGCACTGATCAACAGCCACCAGTACGGCAACGGGGTCAGCTGCTACACCCGCGATGGCAATGTGGCCCGTGAATTCGGCCGCCAGGTGCAGGTGGGCATGGTGGGCATCAATGTGCCCATTCCCGTGCCCATGGCCTGGCATGGCTTTGGCGGCTGGAAGGCCAGCCTGTTCGGAGACATGCATGCCTACGGTGAAGAAGGTGTGCGCTTCTACACCAGGCAGAAGTCCATCATGCAGCGATGGCCAGACTCAATTGAAAAAGGTGCAGAATTTGTCATGCCCACATCGAAGTAAAGTCCATCGAATAGACTTGTTTTCGTTTCCCGATCCTAAAGGCCTGGTCAATTCTTGAATATTGAACTGAAAGCAGGAGCACTGGTTGCATTTGCCGGCTTCGCACAGGCTGTAGTCTATGGCATGCTGGCTTTTGCACCCCTTGGGGAAAACGGCCTGCACTATGGCATTTATGCTGGCCTGGCCAGCGCCCTTCTAGGCAGTGCGGCAGGTGCCCTTCGGGGCGCCGCAGCAGCACAGTTTGGGGGGCCACGGTCATCCACCTCGCTTATTGTTGCGGGCTCACTGCTGGGGTTTCTGCAGTTCACTGATGATCACTTGCAACTGATGCTCCTGCTGGCAGTGGAAATTTTCCTTGCAGGCACACTCATCCTGCTGGCGCAGCGACATGGCATCGGAAAGCTGATGCAATTCCTGCCGGCACCCGTGCTGATCGGCATGAACACCACGCTGGGATTTTTCTCTGCCTACAAGCTTTTGCCAGCCATGGCTGGCTTTGCCATCTACACCTCTTTTCTGGAGGCCTTTGCCGAACCATCCGTGTTTTCCTGGTTCGCACTCACCGTATCGACTGCCACGGTGCTTCTGATGGTGTATTTCCGGGCTGTCAAACCCAATCCGCTGGGTTTGATATACAGCCTTGCAATCGGGCTTGGGCTACACATACTCCTGGGATGGGCATGGCCGCAGGGCCAGCCCACACAATCACTGGAATTCCTGCCTGCGCCGCCGCTGCTGGCCAATGGCGTTCCCGGTCTTCTCTCTGCCCTTCAAACCCTTCCCGGCCTGTTTCTTCACCAGCCGGAACTGCTGGTGCAGGTGCTTGCCGGCGCGCTGGTGCTGGCGCTGCTGATCGTGCTGGAGAGCATGCAGTCGCTCCTTCAGGTTGACCAAGCGCTTGGTACGCGCCATGACACAGCGCGGGAATTGAAAGTGGTGGGAGCCTCCAATCTGCTTTGTGGCCTTTTCCTGGCGCTTCCAAGTTCAAACTACTTCCCAAGAAGCACTGCGGCGCTGGCTGTGGGCTCAAAGACCCGCCAAAGCGAAACCTGGTACCTGGTCAGCCTGACCCTGATCCTGATGGCCACATGGCCTTTCTTTGAACACTTGCCCATCCACATTCTTGCAACCGTGGTGGCCATCAATTCCGTATTTCTAATCAAAGGCAGCACACTGAAACTGTTTGCACAGTTCCTGAGACGGAGGCCCCGTGTCGACATGCCTGCGACAGACCGCTTCACGGTGGTGGTGGTGGCTTCCATGATGATTGCAACCGGCCTCAGCAACCTGCTGGTGGGTACGCTGGTGGGGGTGCTTTTTGTTGCCGCCTATTTTCTTCAGCAACAATCCGGCAGCGGGTTGCGCTCCATTGAATTCAACCCGGTGGCCCGTTCCCGCAGCATGCGCCCTCGGGCACAGCGTCAGCAACTTGACCAGGCCTTCAAACACCTGGCCTGGGTTCGGTTTGAGGGCAACCTGTTTTTTGGCAATGCGCCGTCAATCGCTATCCAGTTGCAGGATGAGCTGGGCGAGGCCAACGCCATCATCCTGGATTTCACCCACGTCTGCTATATCGACGACACCGCCAGTGCCTGCGTGGAGCGCTTGATGGGGAGCGCGCCGAACAACCTGAAAATCGTGGTTGTACTACCCATCGCACCCGACCAGTGCGTGGATGGCGAAGAACTGATCCGCCATATCCTGGAACGTTTCAAGACACCGGCTGCACCCAATATTGATGAGGCGTTCTGGTGGATTGAAAACCAGCTGCTGGAACAGTCTGCCGAGCAGCCCGGCTTGAAGGATGCTGAAGACACCCTGCTGCAAAGCCACCTGTGTGACGACATGGACCCGGTGCAATTCGCACAGTTTTCAGCCTACTGGGAACCCGCCCACCTCGCCGTTAACCAGGTGCTTTTCAAGGCCGGCGATGCACCCTGCGGACTGTACATACTGCAACAGGGACAACTCAGTGCCTGGCACGAAAAAGGCGACAACGGCGAACGGCTGATGCGTTTCTGCCCGGGCAGCCTGGTGGGTGAATTGTCCCTGATCGACAACAAGCCGCGTTCAGCCACCCTGCAAGCAGACACGGATTGCCGGTTGCTTTTCCTTCCTGCCCGGCATTTTGACACCCTGCGACAGGAGCAGGCCGAATTGGGCCGACTCATGCTGAACAACCTGGCACGGGAAATGGCCCTGCGCATACGGCTCGCCAATCAAAGCCTGGTTCAGTTGCAGTAAGCGGCCCGCCACTAGAGGAATTCCTCTTTGTGAAGCACCGGACGATGCCGTATTTTCTCGGGTAAATACCCAAAGTCAACACCCATGAACAAAGAAGAATTCCATAAGCGCTATGGCAGCACAATTGGCAAACCCAGCCTGAGCCTTCTCCTGGGGGAGGCGCGCACACCGCTGGAGGCGGCCAAGCTGGCAGTGGGTTGGCGGTTCCTGGCCCGCAGGAATGTGGGACAGGGCCAGACAGTGCTGCTGCTGCCGGGCTTTGGAGCCACCTCCGGCAGCATGACCTTCATCAAGCGATACCTGGCCTCACTGGGCTACAAGCCGGTGCACTGGTCGGCTGGCTTCAATCACGGTGAGGTGGGCAAGTTGCTGCCCCAGGTGGTGGCAGACATCAAGTCACTGTCCGACAAGGCGCAGGCGCCCATCAAGCTGGTGGGCTGGAGCCTCGGCGGTTACCTGGCCAGGGAAGCCGCACGCGAGGTGCAGCAGAACGTCAGCCGGATTGTCACCATCGGCACCCCGGTGGTGGGCGGGCCCAAGTACACCGCAGTGAAGGGACTGTACGACATCCGCGGGCTGGATGTGGAATCCATTGAAAACAGCACCCTGAAACGGTTCGAACAGCCAATCGTCTGCCCGATCGTGGCCATGTATTGCAAAAAGGACTCGATTGTCAGCTGGCAGGCCTGCATTGACCGCTTCAGCCCGAATGTGGAACACCTGGAAATCAGCACCCCCCACCTGGCCATGGGTGTCAGCAAGGAAGTGATGAACCTGCTGCCATACGCCCTGGGCACGCCGATCAAGTAAGGCTGGCGGCCTCACTCAAACGGGTTGATTTCCATCACCGGAAAAGACCGGTTTTCAATTGTGTCTTCCGGTTTTAAGCAGCTTGAAACTTTTTTAAAGCGGCGTACACTGGTTTTTCAGTGGACGGTGTATTTGCGCTTCCACACCACAAGGCAACAAACCCTTGTGTTTGTACCCCCTTGCCTGCATCGTCCTGCACGCCTATCCGCCAGCCTTCCCGCCGGATAAATCCAGACAGCTTGCTGCAAGAAGGGGTATTACAAGATGCTCAGACAACATTACCAGCCACTGCAACACATCAGCGCCAGCGCCACTGACACCATCGCGGTCAGCGACCCAAGCCGGCCGTTGAAGATTTCGGCAGACTCCCCTGCATTTGATGCCATGACCGACCTGCGCCGAATCCACCCGGTCAGCATTTCCGGCTCGGAAAAACTTGAACAGGCCCGCACCACCATGATTGTGTGTGGCGTGAAACTGCTTTTTGTGCGGGACAGCCAGGGCAACCTGCAGGGCTTGCTGACAGCCCAGGACCTGGCTGGCGAGCGAGCCATCCAGCAAGCGCGCAGCAGCAACCGGAATGTGCCCGAACTGACTGCAAATGATGTGATGGTGCGGCTGCCCGACCTGGAGTTCCTCGAGTTCAGCGTGGTGTCCCGGGCCGAAGTGGGCCACATCATTGCCACCCTGCGGGAACACAACCGGCAACATGCGCTGGTGGTCGACAACCGCAATGGTCAGATCAGCGTGGTTGGCCTGTTTTCAGCCACGCAGATTGCGCGGCAGATGGGTATTCCCGTCATCGACCCGGTGAAAGCCAGTACTTTTGCGGAAATCGAGGCAGCCGTCGCAGCAGCCTGAAGTTTCAGCTCTCCAGCTTGTTTTCAAGCTGTGCCAGCATTTCGGCCACCAGCGGGTGGTCGATGCCGCGCACGTTCCACACGCCGTATATTTCCTCGCGCAGGTCACTGCACTGCGCCAGCAGGCGCAAGCCACTCAGGTTGCCAGTCGTGTCGCCCACGCCCAGGTGGTTCACGGGAAACACGCCGAAACCGCGGGCTGCAAACACGGACATCAGCGCACTGTCCTCGAATTCACCCACTACATGGGGCACCACGCCATGCCTCTCGAACCAATGGTTCAAATCCAGCCGCAGGCGGGAATGGCCTGTGGGCAACAGCACCGGCAGATCGGCAAGGCATTGGGGAAAAGGCTGCTCTGCCGCTTTTTTTGCCCAACGAGGAGCGCCATACCACTCCACGCTTGATGAAGTCAGCAAGCGGCTTTGCATGCGCAGGTTGGGGTTGGGCGGCGAAGGCTGGCCGGCAAACACGAAATCCAGGTGGTGAAGGGCCAACTCCGCCAGCAATTGCTCTGGCTCGCCCTCATGGCAGGTCAGGTGCAGGTCGACCGTGCTCAACACCGGTTTCAGCAGCGCATGCACTGCCAGCTTGGAAATGCCATCACACAGGCCCACCTTGAAGCGTCGCACAGGCTTGGTGGCCACTGCCCGTACCAGTTCCGGCAGGCTTTGCCCGATCTTGAAGATTTCCTCTGCCTTGGCATAGGCCACCTGGCCAGCCTCGGTCAAGGCCACGCCCCGCCCGGCGGGCTTCAGCAACTGGTAGCCCAGGTCTTTTTCCAGCTCGCGCACCTGGGCGCTCACGGTCTGGATTGCAATATCCATGCGCTCAGCAGCCCGGGCAAAGCCCCCCTCCTTGGCCACCATCCAGAAGTAATGCAGGTGTCGGTAATTCATCAAGTCGTCCCGATTTATTTAAATACTTCGAAAAAATCTCAGTGACACTTCATTAAATACATATTCTTCCTGAACATCAACTCGTTCAACATGGCGCGGTGTTCATTTCACCCTCATGGAGTATTCAAGTGGAAGCATTAATGGAATTCCTGCACACTGATTTTGCAGGCACAGCCACGTGGATCTGGCTGTTGTTCATCAGTATTGTCATTGCACTTCTGGCATTCGACCTGGGCGTCCTGCACAAGGATGACCATGAAATTGGCGTTCGAGAAAGCCTGTTGCTGTCAGGCGGTTACATTTCAGCCGCCGTACTGTTCGGTGGCTGGGTGTGGTGGTACCTGGGCGCTGAAAGCGGCATGAACTACTTCACCGGCTTTGCGATCGAAAAGTCGCTGTCGATGGACAATGTGTTCGTGATCGCGATGATATTCACCTTCTTCGCCATTCCCCGCCAGTATCAGCACCGCGTGCTGTTCTGGGGCATCCTGGGCGTGATCGTGCTGCGTGCCATCATGATTGGCCTGGGTGCTGCACTGGTGAAGGAATTCAGCTGGGTGCTTTACCTGTTCGGTGCATTCCTGGTCATCACCGGCCTGAAGATGTGGTTCCTGGCCGACCATGAGCCAGACATTGAAAAGAACCCGCTGTTGAAGTTCCTGCGCAAGCACCTGCGGGTTACTGACGGCCTGCGTGGAAACGCCTTCATCGTGCATGAAGCCGACCCAAAGACAGGCAAGGTGGTGCGTTATTTCACACCCCTGTTCCTGGCCCTGCTCCTGATCGAGTTCGTGGACCTGATTTTCGCGGTGGATTCGGTGCCTGCAATTTTCGCAATCACCACCGACCCGTTCATCGTGTACACCAGCAACATCTTTGCGATCCTGGGTCTGCGTGCCCTGTACTTCGCCCTGGCTGCCATGATCCACCGCTTCAAGTACCTGAAGTATGCGCTGGCCCTGGTGCTGGTGTTCATCGGCAGCAAGATCTTCCTGGTGAACATCATTGGCAAGTTCCCGCCAGCCCTGTCGCTTGGCATTACCTTGGGCCTGATTGCAGGCGGCGTGATCTTCTCGCTGTGGAAAACCAAGTCGGATGCGCCGAATTCAGCCCTGGCTCCTGCTGATAAAAGCTGAAGTCGGCTGGAAGAACGGGCGGCAGGGCATCAACCCTGCCAACCTGAAAGAAAACGGCCAGTGAAAACTCACTGGCCGTTATTTTTATATCCGCCGGGGCAACCCAATTGGAATTCGCCCCCTGCTCCTGTCTTACTTCGGCTGTTTCACCGCCTCGATTGCAATTAGCACCTTCACCTCGGGAAAGAAACCCCGATCGACCGCATAGCCCAGGTTGAAATCAGTGCGCTTGAATTCCGCCTCTGCATTGGCACCGCAGACTTCCGCTTTCTTCATCGGGTGCATGATGCACTTGAAGGTATTGATTTTCAACGGAACCGGCCGGGTAATACCCTTCAGGGTCAACTCACCCAGTACTTCCACTGGCCTGTCGCCTTCAAAGCGCATCTTGCTGGCCTTGTAGGTGATGGTGGGGTAGGCCTCCACGTCGAACATGTCCACGTCGCGGGCATGCTCATTCATTTTCTTGTGGCCGAAATCAAGGCTTGCTGCATCAATTTCAATATCCACCGTGCCGGTTTTTTTGGCCCGGTCCAGTGTCAGCACGCCTTTTGTTTTCTCGAATTGGCCCCGCCACAAGGACAGGCCCCCCATGTGGTCCGCCTCAAATGAAGGAAACGTGTGGCTGGGGTCAACAATGTAGGTGTCCACCGCCGAGTTGGCGGCCCCCGCCAAACCGAATGCCAGTGCACTGCCCAGTGCTGTTGTCGTGAATTGCTTGAACATCCCTGAAACTCCTTTGTGTTACTGCGTTCTTTTGCCGCGTTTAATTTCCAAGTTTTACGGCTTCGTGTTTTCACTGCCTGCCTGGTGCTGGCGCATGCCTCAACGTGCAGGCACCACCAGCCTGAAATCAATCACTACCTCATCCGCCACCAGGCTAGTATCGCCCCACTCCCCATCAGCACCCACCTTGTAATCCAGTCGCTTGATCTGGGTTTTGCCGCTGAACACGTGTTTTCCGGCCGTGGTGTGGATTTTCACCGGAAATTTCACCGGCTTCCTGATGCCTCGCAGGGTCAGGTCGCCGGTGGCCTGAAGACTGTTCCCGCTGCCTGTAACACCCGTAATCACGAAAGTGGCCTGTGGATGGTTTTTTGAATCAAACCAGTCCTTGCCTGCAACTTCCTTGTTGTAGGCCGGGTCACCCAGGTCATAGCTTGCTGTTTCGACGGTCAGCAAGGCCCTGGTTTCGCCTGGCTTGCCGGGGTCAAACTGGACATCACCGGAAAATTTCTTGAAACTGCCGCTGACTGGCACATTGAACTGCTTGAATGTGGCCTTCACCTCACTTTGACCCGTTTCAACGGGT
The DNA here is from genome assembly GCA_036275635.1 of Limnobacter sp. GTDB lineage: Bacteria > Pseudomonadota > Gammaproteobacteria > Burkholderiales > Burkholderiaceae_B > Limnobacter. Next base: position 8,988 of record DASUDJ010000166.1, read on the forward strand.
GCAGCCTGTGCTGACAAAGCGAAACCGGCCAGTACCAGCACACCTATTGCAACGGCGCCTGGTACGGCGACCGCCTGCCATGCGGTGGATTGCCAAGGCCTGGATTGTTGAATCATGTTGCTACCCGGATTGTGGTTCTAATAAGGCTAATCGGCCCTGAGGCCGGGGATCATGCGCCCGAGGATGCCATCCCTGTCAAGAAGATGGTGCTTCAGCGCCATGATTACATGGCCTGCCACCAGCAAGACCAAGCCTTTGGCCGAAAGTTCATGCAGGGTCTTGAAAACTTCCTTTAGCACAGCATCCTTTTCTATCACCACGGGCAGTTCAATCACGCCAAACCACACCACGGGAAAACCCGCCGCCAGGCTGAACAGGTAGCCGAAGACCGGTACAGCGAACATCAGCAGGTACAGGGCCAGGTGGCCCAACCTTGCTGCTGCAATCGTTCTGCGCCCCCAGTGTGCGGGGTAGCGGGGCGTGCGGCTGGCCGACCTGACAAGCAACCGGATCACCACAAGTGCCAGCAGGCTGACCCCCAACCATTTGTGCCAGTTGTAAAGTTTCAGCTTGAAAGGGGTAATTCCCGGTATGTCCACCATGTAAAGGCCAGCACCGAATGCAGTCAGGATGCCGATTGCCATCAACCAGTGGAGGGCCACCATGGGCAGACCGTAACGGTGGTTTTCACGCATTGCAGTTTTCAAAATTCCTTCCCCATACCGGTAAAGGCTTCAATTTTTCAAGAATAAATACTTGGGCCTGAAGCACTTTTCAAGATACAATTTACAGTTGTTTTGATGCTGAGTACATGCCATGTTTTCATTGGTCGCGGTACTGCAGCCCAAATGCCGGCAGTTATAATCAGGTTTAAACCCAGCGCTTTCAATCAGGACGTTGTATGAGCGATTCAAACGAACACGAACTTCTAATCAAGACTCCCAAGCAGCTCGTCTACGCAGTCATTGCCGCATTTGTCATACCAATTTTCGTCATTGTACTGTTGGCAAACTATGTCAGCAGCAGCGAAAAGCCCGGCGCCGGCAGCGATGCCTTCACCGAAGAGGCCATTGCGGAACGACTGGCTCCTGTTGGCACGCTTGAATTCGTGGACGCAAATGCGCCCAAGGTCCTGAAGACCGGCGAACAGGTGTATGCAGCAGCCTGTGCAGCCTGCCATACGGCCGGTGCCGCAGGTGCTCCAAAACTTGGTGACAAGGGTCAGTGGGGCGATCGACTGTCCAAGGGTTTTGACACCTTGTGGAAGCATGCAGTCAATGGCATCGGTGCAATGCCTGCGAAAGGTGGCAATTCCGACCTGGACGACATTGAAGTGGCCCGGGCAGTGGCCTACATGGGCAAGGAAGTGGGAGCCGACTTCAAGGCACCAGAGCCAGCAGCCCCGGCTGAGGCGGCACCCGCCGAAGCTGCCAAATAAGAACCAGGCGTTCTCAGGCAGAAATCAGAAAAGCCCTCCAGTGTGAGGGCTTTTTTCATGGGCAAACCAAATCAGACCTGGTGTATTCGTATACACGCCAGTTGTTTTTTCCCTTGCCATGCCTTGTTTCTGCGCAAAAACGATAGTCGACTGCACTGGCAGAGGCAAGAAACCATTCCATCTGCCCAGAGGTCAGCCACAAGGGCAATGCGACTGCAGCAACCAAGGTGCCCGCGCAGGCGAGGCGAGCCATCCAGCCCGGTTTTCCTTCACCTTTCTTCGCTTGCTTCAAAAGCCTGGCCAACTGGAATGCAAACAGCATCACCAGTGGAAAGGCCAGCAGATTCAGCAAGCCTTGGTCAGACACTTCGACCCGCTCGGCCTGTTGATCCATGGTTTCACCGAGGCTCAGCCAGGCCAGGTAAAGACGCCAGGCAAAATAAGCCCAGGCGAGCAGGGCAACCAGGCCCAGTCCTGCGAGAATGCGATGGCCCCTCTGTACTGCGGTCGGCTCGGGTGTGCTCATCGGACTGAGTCATTGACCAGCAACAGGCCAACCCCGCGGAAAATCAGCATCGCATTCTCCACCACATCCTCAACCGGCTTCCTGCAGCCATCCAGGCTCCAGCGGGCGGCCATGTAAAGCACCGAACCCACCAGGCCTGAGGCCAACAGGGTAGGGTCCAGCCCGGAATCTGAAGCCCCCTGCCGCTGCTCTATCAATGGCTTGGCCAGTGTCTCCAGCATTTCAACAAAACTGTACAGGGTTTTCAGGGACAACTCTTCCAGGTGCCTGTTCACGGTCAGCACCTCCACCAGCAGGATTCTCGCAGCCTGGGGACTTTCCTTGAACTGGGCGAAAAACACTGTCAAGCCGGTCCGGGTGGCTTCTTCCAGGTTGTCCGATTCCACGCTGGCCAGCACAGTCTGCAACTGCGAGCGCAGGTTGTCAGTGATGTGCAGGTAACAGGCGGTGAACAAGGCCTCGGCATTGCTGAAGCTCTCATAAAAGTAGCGCTCGGTCAGCCCGGCTTCCTGGCACAG
>DASUDJ010000167.1:0-9407 GCA_036275635.1 Limnobacter sp.
GCCGCCATTTCACGACCACCCACCGTGGATTTTGGCAACAAGTGATGGGCAGCCTGCAAGGCATTTGTAAGGGGCATCAATCCGGGCCAGCCGGGTTCAGTGGTTACAGGGTACTGGCTATCCTGCAGTTGACCATGTTGGTCCTTCTGCTGTTTTTTACTGCAAGCCTGCGTGCGGAAGTCCCTGTGCCAAAACTGACTGCCCAGGTGGTGGACACCACGGGCAGCCTGAGCAGCGAACAGAAAATGGCCCTTGTGCAGAAGCTGCAGACATTCGAAGCAACGAAAGGCAGCCAGATTGCTGTGCTGCTTGTGCAGACCACCCAACCGGAGACCATTGAACAATATGCCCTGCGGGTGGCTGAGCAATGGAAAATCGGCCGGGGAAAAATTGATGATGGTGCAATCCTGGTCCTGGCCCTGCAGGACCGCACAGTGCGGATTGAGGTGGGCTACGGCCTGGAAGGCGCACTCACCGACATTGCCTCGAAGCGGATCATCGAAGACCACATCATTCCTGAACTGCGGCAGGGAAACCTGGCAGGTGGCATCAACACCGGCGTGGACCGCATGATGAACGTGATTGAAGGTGAACCGCTCCCGGCGCCGCAGCGAGACCAGGGCAACATCAACCAGGGTGGCCTCGGTGACATCGCGCCCCTGCTATTCATGCTGGCCCTGATTGTTGGTGGCGGTTTGCGCAGGGCAATCGGCAAGCTGCCCGCAGCAGGTCTTACAGGTGCAGTGGTATTCGGCGTGGCCTGGTTTCTTGCAGGCACCCTGGTGGTTGCAATTCTGGCCGCCATTGCAGCCGCTTTCCTGACCCTGTCTGGCGTGCGCATGGGTGGGCTGGGTGGTGGTTTCGGTGGCCGGGGTGGTCCTGGTCACGGGGGAGGGGGTTTCAGCGGAGGGGGCGGCAGCTTTGGCGGCGGTGGTGCCTCGGGGCGGTGGTGATGATGGATTTCAAACGCATACTTCGCCACCTGTTGATTGCCGAGCGCCATGCAAAACGCATTTTCACTGCAAGGCATCTTGAACAGATTGCACAAACCATCAAGGCCAGTGAACGGTTTCACTCGGGTGAAATCAGGTTTGCGGTGGAAAGCTCACTGGAATTCCAGCCCTTGCTTCGCAGTCAGACTGCCCGCCAGCGGGCCATAGAAGTATTCAGCAGGCTTCGGGTCTGGGACACTGAACACAACAATGGCGTGCTGATTTACATCCTGCTGGCTGACCATGCGATTGAAATCGTCGCAGACCGCGGAATTCACTCCAAGGTGGGCACCGCATGCTGGGAAAGCCTGTGCAGGGACATACAGGCCAGCTTTTCAAACCAGCAGTTTGGAGAGGGGTCAACCGTGTGCGTTCAAGCCATCAGCAAGTTGCTGATAGAACACTTTCCGGATGATGGCGGCGGGCAGAATGAACTGCCCGACACACCCATCATCATTGGTTGAATGACCTCGAGGAAGGGTAAATCAGGCTTTCCTCTGCACCTGCATGGCCCGCAAGGTGATGATCTGCGTCAGGTTCGCAAGGGTTTTCGTCATCATGCGCTGCCAGATGAAATCCACGATGACTTTTTTGAACACTGCCTGCCTTGCAGCCAGGCCAAAACCGGGCTTCAGGTAGAACAGGTAGCGCCAGGTCACCAGGGTGCCATCGCCGTCTTTTTCAAATTCGAACGAGCCCTTCGCATGATCCAGCCAGTTCAGAAGCGGCTGGCTGAAGCCAGTGCCCCTGTACACAAATTGCCTGTTGGGTACGAAGGCCAGCACCTCCTCCTGAATGACGGCCCCGCCCTTGAATGTGATTTGCTGGATATCGCCCACTTCATTGAAGGAATGTCCCTTGATCATCTCCACCCCGGTGATCGGTGCAATCAGCGCATCACTGTGGATGTACTCCTGGGGTTTCAGCCGGGTGTAAAGGTAAAAGCAGTCCTGCAAGGCGACAGGTATGCGGCAGCTGTGCTGGATCATCAGGGGTGCGTGGGTCAACATGAACTCTCTTTCAGGTAGGTTTGGTCAAATGTTCACTCGTTTTTTTTCTGTATTCAGCAAATTCAAGGCACTCAAAACCCATGGCCGCTTGTTGTGGCATGCCTTTCGACATGCGGAAACACCCAGGTGGATCAAGGGCTTCATGCTGGCCGTGGTGGCCTATCTGTTCAGCCCGATAGACCTGGTGCCCGACTTCCTGGTACTGCTTGGCATCACTGATGACCTGGTCGTGATCTCCGGCGCCATGTGGTTCCTGGGCAAGGTGATTCCCGACAACGTCAGGCGCAGCCTGCCGGAACAACCTGACAGCCTTCCATTGCGCACCCGGCGACACTCCAGGCTCCTGAAAACACTGGGCATAGTCCTGTTGCTGGGGGTGCTGCTGGCCTCGCTGGTGAATCATCCAGGCGTGCAATCATGGCTGTCGGCTATTTGAGCACTTTTTCATGAATGAATGTGAATGTTTTACTCTAGGCCGCCTCCGGGTGGTCGACGCAAGCCGCGCACTGAATTCTGGATATGGAAAGGAGGAGGCGCGGTCAGGTTGCTGACACCCCACGCCACTGCACAGTTGGCCGCAGCACCGACCACGCCGAAGGCCTCCGGTGAAATGCCGAGGAAACCCTGCGGGCCGCCCAACAGGCCAGTGAATGTGGCGCCCGGTATGAAGAAGAGCCCCTTGTGGGCGAACATGTAAAACAGGGTGAGTATCAAGCCTGTGAACATGCCCCACACTGCGCCGGTTGAATTGACCCTGCGGGAAAAAATGCCCATCACGATCGGTGGAAAAAGGGTTGCCGCAGCCAGGCTGAAAGCCAGCGCCACGGTCATGGCCGCTGGTCCAGGCGGGTTTACAGCCAGCATGCCGGCAATCAGCAGCGCGAATGCCATCGCCCACCTGCCCGCACGCAACTGCGACCGCTCCGATGCACGGCTGTTCAGCACCCCTTTCAGAAGGTCATGCGACACGGCCGTGGAAATGGCCAGCAACAAACCGGCTGCAGTGGACAATGCTGCTGCAAGGCCACCCGCCACCACCAGGGCCACCACCCAGTTGGGCAACCGGGCAATTTCCGGATTGGCCAGCACCAGCATGTCTGGATTCACCTGCATCTCATTGCCTTTCCAGCCCGCTACCTCAACCCTGGCCAGGAATTCCGGATCGGAGGATTGGTCGTTGTAATACTGGATCAGCCCATCTGAATTCCGGTCCGAGAATTTCAACAGACCGGTTTCCTCCCATTCCTTCATCCAGGTGGTTTTCTGGTCATGCGGTAAATGGCCCTGGGCATCAAACAGGTCCATCTCAGGCCCGGCAACAACACTTACACCAGTGTTTACACTGGCATGCAACTGGTACCGCACCATGGCCCCCACGGCAGGCACCGTGCTGAAGGGAATTGCGATGAACAACAGCGCCCAGGCGGCCGTGGCGCGAGCATCCCGCACGGTGGGCACGGTGAAAAAGCGCACGATCACGTGTGGAAGACCGGCGGTGCCTAGCATGAGGCTGGCAGTGAACAGGAAAGTGTTCAGCATGCTTCCCGGTTGCGGTGCCGTGTAGGCATTGAAACCCAGGTCAACCATCACCTGGTCCAGTACATCAAGCAATGGGCGATCAGACCCCAGCAAGCTTGAACCCAGCCCCACCTGCGGCAGTGCATGGCCAGTCAGCTTCAGTGAAACAAGTACAGCGGGTACGGTGAATGCAAACACCAGCACCATGTACTGGGCAATCTGGGTGTAAGTGATTCCGCGCAATCCGCCCAGTGCAGCATAGGCAAACACCACCGCCATGCCAATGTAGATGCCGGTTTCCGGCTGCACACCCAGAAAACGTGAAAAAGCCACACCCACGCCAGTCATCTGTCCTATCACGTAAACCAGGGAAGCCACCAGCAGGCATACCACCGCCACCACCCGCGCCGTGGGGGATTGGTAACGCGTTCCGATAAAGTCGGGCAGAGTGAATTTCCCGAACCTGCGCAGGTAAGGTGCCACCATCACGGCCAGCAACACGAAGCCTCCAGTCCAGCCCATCAGGAAGACAGAGCCTCCATAACCCTGGCTGGCCACCAAACCCGCCACGGACAGAAAAGATGCAGCAGACATCCACTCCGCTGCAGTGGCCATTCCATTGGCTGCTGGATGTACGCCACCCCCTGCCACGTAGAACTCGCCGGCGCTGGTGGCGCGCGCCCACAGGGCCACCCCCAGGTACAACAGGAAACTGGCCCCCACCCAGAGGTAGGTGAGCTGCGTCAAATCCATGTTGATGCCCTCGCCTTATCTGTCATCTGACTGGTGGTCCCGGTCAATCACGTCCATGCCACGCGCATACACAAACACCAGCAACACAAACACCAGGATTGCACCCTGCTGGGCAAACCAGAACCCAAGGGGATAGGCTCCCAGGCTGACCCAGTTCAGAAGATCCACCAGCAGCAGACCCGCGCCAAATGACGCTGCGAACCATGCCAGCAATATTCGCAAGGTGAGCTTGCGGGTGGCTCGCCAGTAAGACTTGTTCCTCGTGGAGCTTTGCGTCACTTTGATATTTCCTCTGAAAGCCCCCGGATGGCCAATTCCGGCAGATGATCATCCTGCATGTTAATCAATGCGGGGGTGTCAGGGCAATCCTGTTTACCCGAATATTGAAGGTCAGTCACCACCCTGTCCAATCGAGGACTTTCCTCATGAAAAACATTTCTGAAAGCACTCCACCCAAGCACAGCTCGGCCTTTTTTGACCACTTGCCAATCAGCAAGACCTGCGTTGAACATGACCCGAAAAGCAGTGTGCCGACAGGCTGCATCACAAGGTCTTCAAGATCATGAATCGCGCTCTTGAGGTAAACAGAGAAGCCCAACTGGAAGAGAGCATCAGGCAGAAAACCGGTTTGATGCGACAAAGCCTGTGCCAGATCATGGACCGAATTGAACTGATCAACAGTGATTCCGGCGCAGCGGCGAAGCCAGGCTTGCGAAGCCTGGACTGGGCCAGGGAATGCCAGGGAGAGTTGAAGCGGGCTGCAATTGCTGTCAGCGCAACCCGGATGCACAGCAGCAAGGGGGCCGACATTGTGCGCACCCTCAATGACGTTGCCAACCAGACGAACCTGCTGGCATTCAATGCGGCAATTGATGCTGCGCATGACGGTCAGCAAGGCATCGGCATTGACCTGGTGGCTTCAGAAGTGCGGAAACTTGCATCAAGCAGCGTGAAAGCCGCCAGGAACATTGAGCATTTGATCGAAGAGTCTCTGGCCAGGATCAATCGCAGTGCCGCTGCGAACACGGAAACACACTGCCCATTCGAGCAATTTGTCGACCGGCTGGCCAACACGCAAACTGTCATCAACGAGGTACTTGACCGGGTGGAGGCTCAGCGCAGATGCGCGCTTGAATTGGCCAAACTGGTCGGTGAACTGGCGAGCGTCTCAAGGAGAAAGCACACAGCGTGAACTGGATTTTTCTGATGCACCACCCCTGGCCAGGTCATCCTGCTGAAAACACCACACAGGCGATGGCCCAAGAGCCTGTTCAACTGCCTGCAGCCTGTCCAAGGCTGGCCCGGCGGGCATGAAACTCCTGCACCCAGTCCTCGAAACGGTCCTGCTCGATTGCACTGCGCATCTGCTGCATCAGGTCAAGGTAATAGTGCAGGTTGTGCATGGTGTTCAGCTGCGCCCCCAGTATTTCCTTGCTGCGGTCCAGGTGGTGCAGGTACGCCTTTGAAAAATTCCTGCAGGTGTAACAGCTGCAGTCTGCATCCAGCGGGCTTTCATCATTGCGGAATTTTGCATTGCGAATGCGGATGTCACCGCGTTGTGTGAACAGCCAGCCATTGCGTGCATTTCGGGTGGGCATCACGCAGTCGAACATGTCGATGCCCTGCCCTACAGCATTCACGAGGTCTTCCGGCGTGCCGACGCCCATCAGGTAACGGGGTTTGTGCTGCGGCAGTTTCGGTGCTGTGTGCGCCAGGATACGCTGCATGTCCTCTTTCGGCTCACCGACCGAGAGCCCACCTATTGCATATCCATCAAAACCGATTTCTTCCAGGCCCTGCAGGGAAATGTCGCGAAGGTCTTCATACATGCCACCCTGCACAATGCCGAACAGGCCATTCTGGTTGCCCAGCGCATCAAATGAATCGCGCGACCGGCGCGCCCAGCGCATGGACATCTCCATCGACAGGCGTGCTTCGGTGTGGCTGGCTGGGTAAGGCGTGCATTCATCGAAGATCATCACGATGTCGGAATTCAGCACGGTTTGAATTCGCATGCTTTCCTCGGGCGTCAGGAACAGCTTGTCGCCATTCACCGGGCTGCGGAAATGCACGCCCTCTTCCTTGATCTTTCGCATGGCCCCCAGGCTGAATACCTGGAAACCACCGGAGTCAGTCAGGATGGGCCCATTCCAGCCCATGAATTTGTGCAGGCCCCCGAATTTTTCCATGATGTCCAGACCGGGCCGCATCCACAGGTGGAAGGTGTTGCCCAGGATGATCTGTGCGCTGATTTCCTGCAGGTCGCGCGGTGTCATGCCCTTCACGGTGCCATAGGTACCGACCGGCATGAATATCGGGGTTTGAATCACGCCATGCGCAGTGGTGATTTCACCGCGGCGGGCGCGACCCGACATGGTTTTCAGTTTGAAGGAAAGCGCGCTCAAGGATTATTGCCTCAGGGGCCACAGGGGCCTGATTGGAACGGGGAATGCCGGGCATTTTAAATCATTTCAAGCGCTTGGGCCTGAAAACCACGTTTTGAATCCGAATTCAAGCAAGTCAATCACTTGTTTGGCACAATGGAGGCATTCACAAAACAAGAAGTACCCCATGCAAGCACCTGTAGAACCCGAAATCATTCGCGCAGAGAAACGCGAAGGCGATGCCGAGCTGGATGCGCATCTGTTTCGGCAAGCACTGGCCCAGTTCGCAACCGGCATCACCATCATCACCACGAAAAATGCGCAGGGCCAATATGTGGGTGTAACAGCCAACTCATTCAACTCGGTTTCACTGCATCCTCCGCTGGTGCTGTGGAGCCTGGCCAAGAAAGCCAGCAGTTGTCCGGCCTTTGCTGCGGCCACCCATTACGGGGTCAGTGTGCTGTCGGCTGAGCAGGAAAAGCTGTCTCATCATTTTTCCACTTTCAAGGGCGACAGGTTTGCAGGGCTTGAAGTGATCGAAGGCCTGGGTGGGGCACCGCTGATTCCAGGCGCCCTGGCCCATTTCGAGTGCAAGGTGAAAAGCCGCTATGATGAGGGCGACCATTTCATCATGGTGGGCGAAGTACTGCGCTGCGACTTCAGGGAAGGCGAGGCGCTGGTTTACAGGTCACGCAAGTACTTCAGGAACTGAGCAATCCAAAACCGGCGTTCAGCCCGCTCAGCGCGAATCCTATGGGGTGTTTAGGCCCGCCCAGCGCGAATCCCAAGTCTTCGCCAGAAAACCTGTTGATCCCTTTTTGAAGTTCAACCTGACTCACCTCGCCCCGCAAAAAAGCGCGGCGGGGTCTCGGTGCCGGCCTTTCGGCCGAACGTGGCGGTTGAAACTCAAACGGGCAGGTTTTCCTGAAGGCGAAGCGCTTGGAATCTCGCTGCTGAGCGGGCTGAACACCGACCGTGACTTCGTGCGCCAAGTGGAGCGACACGGCGCGACTGTGCTGACTGTGCTGACGCAGCCATGTGAGTGCTGAGCTGTCACCAGTGGTGATCAGCCTGCTCGGGCTGGTGCTGGTCTGCTTTCGCACAGTCAGAAAACCGCCCCGCTTGAAGTCGGCGTCAATGTTCGCCCTCAAGGCGAAGCCTTGGGCGACATCCGCGACCCGACCGCGCTTTTTTGTCGGGCGCAGGTGAATTGAAAGCCGGGCTTCAGGAAGGGAAGAAGCGGTTTTCGTGCGGAAGCGGGCAGCACAGGCCGGTGAGGTGCTAAACCCGTCCGAAAGCAGACAGCATCAATCAGGAGGCTGAATCGTTCAGCACCGCCAGCAACCGTGTCTCAGTCAAATCAGCATTGCACAGCTCAATGAACTTGTAGGCAAACGACCTCAGGTAGTGCCCCTTGCGAATCGCGATGCTGGTGGTGTTCAAAGGCAGCTCGGTGTCTACATCCAGCACCGCCAGCCCGGTGTCCTTCACCGGGTTGTAGGCCATGCTGGCGATAATGCCCACACCAAGCCCCAGCTCCACATAGGTCTTGATCACATCTGCATCCAGGGCGGAAATGGCCACATCAAGGGTCAGGCCCGTCCTGCGGAAAGCCTCATCAATCTTGATGCGGCCAGTAAACCCTTCCTGGTAGGTCACGATGGGAAACTCGGCCACATCCTGCAGGGTGGGCTTTTCCAGCTTCAGGAGTGGATGGCCCTGCTGCACGATCACCTGGTGCTTCCACTGGTAATACGGAAATGAAACAAGGTCATCCACATTGCCCAGCACTTCAGTGGCAATGCCAATGTCAGCCTGGCCATCCAGCAGCATCTGGGTAATTTCCTTGGGGCTGCCCTGGTGCATGCGCAAATGCACTTTCGGGAAAAGCTGCTTGAAAGCGCTGACCACGGTGGGCAAGGAATAACGGGCCTGCGTGTGGGTGGTCACCACGGTCAGTTGACCTACATCGCGGCTGCTGTACTGTTCCGCCAGGTTCTTGATGTTTTTTGCATCCAGCAACATGCGTTCCACCAGCACCAGCAATTCCTTGCCCGGGTCAGTCAGACCCATCAGGCGCTTGCCCTTGCGGATGAACAGCTCTACACCCAGTTCCTCTTCAAGATCACGGATGTGCTTGGACACTCCCGGTTGCGAGGTGTAAAGACTGTTGGCCACTTCGGTCAGGTTGTACCCCTGCCGCACTGTTTCCCGAATGATTCGCAACTGCTGAAAATTCATGCTGCTCCCACTGCACGCGGCTGGCTGCCCGCCGGTTGCTGGAATACCTTCAAGGCCTTGGCAGAAAGCCTGACCAGTTGCCCTTCCTGCAGGGCCAGGGCAAGCGCCTGTTCTCCACTGATTTCAACTTCAAAATGCTGCGCAGGTTGAATATCCACGGAATCAAGCTCCACACGGGCATTCAATCCGAACCGCAACACGCGGACCACGCGGGCAGGGACCCCCACTGTGGAACCCGCTTCAACATGGATATCGATCTCATGCGGCCTTGCAAAAGCCAGCACATCCGCACCCTGAACAACCGGGCCTGCATGATTCAGCACTGTACCTGAATGCGCCAGGTTGGACTCGCCAACATGAATACCCTCATCCAGGTGGCGACCCTTGAACAGGTTCACCGAGCCCAGGAAGCCATACACGAAAGGTGTGGCTGGGTGCTGGTACACCTCTTCCGGCGTGCCGATCTGTTCCACATTGCCCTGGTTCATCAGCACCACGCGGTCAGCCAC
>DASUDJ010000168.1:0-5806 GCA_036275635.1 Limnobacter sp.
GGGTTCCGGGGCAGGTTGAGCCGTGCAAGTGGCTTCGGCTTGCTGCTCGGTTTCCTTGGTGTGTTGATCATCCTGTTGCCCAAGACCAGCCTGCCCGCTGAAGGCATGTTCATCTGGGTGCTGGTGGCCTGCGCATCTCCGCTCCTGCTGGCCATGGGAAACGTTTATCGCACGCAAGCATGGCCCAGTGACGGTAGGCCCATGCAGATGGCCTCCGGCCTCTTGTTCACCCAGTGGTTGCTGCTGTTGCCGGTGTACAGCTTTCAACAGCCTGAAGCCTGGCCTGTTCAAGCCAGTGCACTGGTGGCGGGCCTTGCGCTGGCCTCGGGGGCTTTTTATCTGATCAGCTTTGAATTGCAACGCCGGACCAGTCCGGTTTTTGTCGGGCAACTGGGCTATGTGATTGCCCTGTGCTCATTGCTGATTGGAATCGTGTTTTTTGATGAAAGACCCTCGCTTTGGGTGTGGACTGGCGCTGCACTGATTGCGCTGGGGGTTTATTGGGTTTCCAGCAACAAACTGAAGGGTGGTTCGACATGAAGGGGATTCTGATGTTCAGCGGCTTTGCATTGATGATGACAGCAGCTTATGCCGGCGGTGGGCACCAGCACACGGTGCTTCCTCAGGCGAAGGGGCCACGTCCTGTGGTGGGCACCAGTCCGTGGGGGCCCAATGACGAGATTGGACGGCTGAATCTGATGACGGATGAGTCTCGCAGGCGAATCATGGCCAGGGTTGATGCACGAAAGGTGTATGACCTGTCTGTGGATTACTTCATCGGCATGCCGGGCTGGCATGCAGCGGGTGATCCTCGCTACCAGATCTGGATGACCCACACCCCGAATGGCACGCGAGTGGACGATCCCTTGTCAGTGGGTAATGAGCAGAATGATCATGTCAGCTACACGGGTACGGCATTCTCCATGTATTCCCACACTGGTACGCATATAGATGCACTGAATCATTTCGGTTTGAACGGAAAGATCTGGAACCACTTTGATGCGAAAGATCACTTGGGCGACCGGGGTTGGCGCAAGACCGGTGCGGAAACCATTCCCCCCATCATTGCACGCGGAGTGCTGCTGGATGTGGCTGCTTTAAAAGGTGTCAGCATGTTGCCAGAGGGGTACCGTGTGACGCGCCAAGATATTCAAGCTGCATTGGCTCTTCAAGAGGTCAGCCTTCAGGAAGGTGATGTGGTGCTGATTCGAACCGGGCGCATGCAGGTTTATGAGAACAGCGAACAGTACATGCGCAATCCGCCCGGCCTTGGAATGGATGCTGCCCGCTTCCTGGTGGAAGAAGGCGGGGCAATGGTGCTTGGTGCGGACAATCTCAGTTTTGAAGCATTTCCCTCCGAAGTCGAGGGCAATTATGTGCCTGTGCACACCTACCTCCTGGCTCAGAAAGGCGCTTTCATACTTGAACTGGTCGACCTGGAGGCCCTTGCGAAAGACCGGGTTCATGAGTTCGCCTTCATTGGCGCATCATTGAAACTGAAGGGTGCGGATGGTTCACCAATGCGTCCGGTCGCTTTGCCGCTGTCTGCAGTAAAAACCGGAAAGTGAGGCTGCAATGAGGCCATTCGAGGTTGTTATTCCTGCACAGGGCCAGTCATTGGCCGGGAGTTTCTTCCCCGCAGCGAGCGGGTCCAGCCAGCAGCCTGTGTTGATTTGCCCGGCTACAGGCATTCTTCAGAAATTCTATTTTCCATTTGCAAGCTGGCTTGCCAGCCAGGGCTTTTCGGTGCTCGTGTTTGACTACCGCGGAATTGGCGGCTCGTTACAGGAACGCCATGTAAGGCACTGCGGCGCCAGAAAGCAGGACTGGGGGCTGCTTGACATGCCGGCAGCGCTGGATTTCCTGCTGGAACTGACGGGCCAGGGGAGTGCGATCCTGATTGGTCACAGCGCAGGTGGTCAACTGTTCGGCCTGATGCACAACCATGCAAAAGTGCGCGGGGTCATCGCGGTGGCTGCTTCGTCAGGCCATGTTGAAAACATTCGCAAGGACAAACGCACCGCAGCACGCATGATGCTGGACTGGTTCATTCCAGTCACCTCAACGGTACTCGGTTATGTTCCGGCCAAGCGAATCGGCTGGGGTGAAAATCTGCCAGCGGGCGTGGGGCGGCAATGGGCCAAGTGGTGTTCCCGTCCGGGCTATGTTGAGAATGATTTTGCAGATTCAATACCGAAGCACTGGTACTCTGAATTCAATTCTCCAATCGTGTTTGTACACGCATCAGATGATGAAATTGCCACACGGCCCAATGTGGAAGACATCATGCGGCTGTTTCCAGGTGCTAGGAAAAATCGCATTGAACTGACCCCTGCTGACTTTGGCCTTGGCAAAGTGGGCCACATGAATGTGTTGAGGGAGCCCTGCAAAAAAATCTGGCCAAGGCTGTTGAGAGAAATGAAAGCGATGATTTGAACGATGGAGTACAAGGGAAAAAGCCCTTGTTCTCCTCGCTTGAAAGTTTGTGAAATATATAAAAATCCGCGCGTGACATTTCACAAAACTTTCATCATTCGATCCGGTCGCTGATCAACAGATCCCTGTCGACCAGACAAGGCCGCCATCTTGAAAATTCCGCCCCACACCAACAGTCTTGCAAGCGGGGCCAAGCCGGCCTCCCGCCTGGTTCTTGCCCTTGCCTCAATTGGCTTGCAGGCAGCACTTTCCCCTGCAATCGCCCAGCAAGTCAATCCCTCCCTCGACGCTGGCCAGTTGCTGAAGCAGGAGCAAATCAATCGAATACCCTCGGTGCCGGCCACAGGTGATGAGCCCTCGCTTGACTTGCAGGCCAGGCCCTTGCAGCAATTGCCCGGATCTGACCAAGGGCCAAAGGTGCTGGTGAATTCCATTCGTTTCGTGGGTGCGGCATCTCAGCCCGAGTCTGTCCTGGTCGATCTGATCAGTCCTCAGTTGAGCCAGGAGCTTGGTTTCAGTGACATCCAGAACCTGGCCAACCTGGTTGCCCAGTTCTATCGAAAGCAGGGCTATTTTCTGGCCCAGGTGCTGGTACCGCCGCAGGATATTTCGGGGGGGCAACTGGTGTTGAAGGTAATTGAAGGCAGGCTGAGCCAAAAGGCTTCAAGAACTACGGTGCAGGGCCTGGAGCGAAGTGAAGCTGGGCGGATTTCCAACACCCTGCTGGCTCCACTGGATCCTGAAACCGGCCTGAAGGAACAGGACCTTGAGCGCGGCATCCTCGTATTGAATGATTTGCCCGGCATCAAGGCTTCGGTCATTGTTGAGCCCGGCGAAGAACCTGAAACCGCGCGCCTGTTTGCAACCGTGCGTGAAAGCGGACTGTTGCGCGGCTCATTCAGCATGGACAATGCAGGCAACCGATACACCGGTGCATTTCGTGCCGGTCTGAATGTGTCTGCTGACAACCTGACCGGCGAAGGGGACCAGGTGTTGCTGCAAACTTCAAAAGCAGTGCATGGCGACTTTTCATATGGGCGCCTGGCCTATAACCGTCCAATCGGGTACAGCGGCCTGATTGCCGGAATTTCAGCTTCCACGGTGGATTACACCTCGGGCAAGGAACTGGCCAGCCTGGATGCGAAAGGCAAGGCGGAAGCCGTGGTGCTGAATGCACAGTACCCCTTGATCCGTTCCCGTCCAGCCAATCTTTACCTGAACAGTTCGCTTGAGCAGCGGGTTGTCACCAGCCAGACCCTGGGTGTGCCAGTCACCAACAAGCGTTTCGATGTGCTATCCCTGGGTTTGACCGGGGACCGGGCCGACGCACTGTTGGGCGGGGGAGTGAACAGTGCTTCATTCAGTTTTACCCAAGGCCGCCTTGACCTGGACCGGCTACCGGGCACCCTTCAGGCTGACCAGGGCCCTGGTGGACAGAAAACCAATGGTGATTATTCCAGGTTGAATTTCAATTTCATGCGTCTTCAGTCCATCACAAAAGCCACCGTGGCCCAAGCCACATTCAGTGGCCAGTATGCAAGCCAGAACCTGGATTCAGGGGAAAAGTTTGGCTTGGGCGGACCACTGGGTGTCAAGGCCTACCCGGCAGGCGAGGCCCTGGGCGACAGGGGCCTGTTGTTGAACCTGGAAACCCGCTCTGTGCTGGCCAAGGGCCTGCGCCTGGGCGGTGTGAATGTGGGTGATGTGCAGTTCAGCTTCTTTCATGACATTGGCCGCATCCGCCAGTTCGATGAAGCGCCCAACAGCCTGGGAACACCTGAAACCTATCTGCTGCGGGATATTGGCCTGGGTTTCAACATTGGCAATGCAGGCCGGTATGACCTGCGCATTTACCTGGCCCGCGCCCTGGGGGACAACCCGGGTGCCGATCTGAACGGCAATGACAGCAACGGGCGCAACAGCAAGGCGCGCCTTGTCATTTTCTCCACCATCTATTTCTGAATTCGAGGCAAGAACATGAACAAGATTTTTCAGGTCACCTGGAATTCAGCCCGGCAGGTCTGGGTTGTAGCATCCGAACTGGCGCAGGGCGACCGCCCGCCCAAGTCGCAGGCGCGTGTTGCCTCCTCAGGCCTGTTGATGGCACTGGTATCCGCACTGACGGTTGCAGTGGCCCCTCAGGCCCATGCACAGCCGCTGGCAAATGAACTGCCCACTGGCGGCACCGTGTTGATTGGCAATGCCACAACCCAACTGAATGGCAACCAGTTGCTGATCAACCAGGCCAGCGACCGTGCATTGACCCAGTGGAACAGTTTCAATATCGGTGCGGCTGCATCGGTTCAGATCAACCAGCCCACAGCCCTCAGCAGTTCCGTGAACCGGGTGTTGTCAAACGATCCTTCAAGGATTTTTGGTTCGCTGACCTCGAATGGCCAGGTGGTGCTGATCAACCCGGCTGGCGTGGTGTTCGGCCCAACAGCGCGGGTGGATGCGGGTTCCATCATTGCCTCCACATTAAACCTGTCAAATGAAGATTTCGCACAGGGCAAGCTGAATTTTTCAAACAATGCTTCAACTGCAGGCACTGTCAGCAACCAGGGTTTGTTGAAAGCCGGGCAGGGCGGCTATGTGGCCTTGATTGGCCCACGCCTTGAAAACACCGGCACCTTGCAGGCCAACCAGGGCCAGGTGCTGCTGGGCGCAGGTGAACGGATTGCATTGAGCCGTGGACAGGATGGCCTGATCAATATGTCTGTTGATGCCGGTGCCCTGGATGCGCAGATCAGGCTGGGTGGTGTGCTGCAGGCCAATGATGGCAGCGCAGTGGTGACTGCGCGGGCTGAAGGAGCCCTGTCAAAATCAGCCATCAATATGGATGGCCTGGTGGAAGCAAAAGGGCTGACCGCGCAGGGTGGAAAAATCATCCTGGACTCAGGCGTGAATGGCACCACCGAGGTGACCGGAGTATTGAATGCCGGTTCTGAAGCTGGCAAGGGCGGCGTGGTTCACCTGCTGGGCGAGCAGGTGGGCCTGTTCGGCCACGCGCGGGTTAATGCCTCAGGCGCAACAGGTGGCGGTGAAGTGCTGGTCGGCGGCGACATGCTGGGGCAGGGGAGCATTCCCACCTCAAGGGCCGCTGTGCTGGATTCTGATGCAGTGATTCATGCAGATGCTGGCCTTTCAGGCAAGGGCGGCAAGGTGGTGCTGTGGTCGGATGAATACACCGGCATGTACGGGCAGATCACTGCCAAGGGCGGGCAGGCCAACGGTGACGGTGGCTTCGTGGAAACCTCCAGCAAGGACAACCTGCAGGCCTATGGCTCGGTAGACACTTCTGCACGCAATAGCCGGGCAGGTGAATGGCTGCTCGACCCACGCAATGTGACCATTGTGAACCCGGGTCTGG
>DASUDJ010000169.1:0-5116 GCA_036275635.1 Limnobacter sp.
TCACTAACGCAGTGCAACGGTTTTTTCCCTTCACCAGTCGCTCTGAATTGTGCATCCAGGAATTGTTGCTGCGAATGTGGCGGCGGCCGATCAGCATCATTTCTGCAGGTGCCGCAGTGGCCTCCATGGCTGGCTCCAGGATCTCGGCAACATACTGGTGTGCAGCATTCAGCACCTCTGCAGGTGCGGCCTGTATCCTTTTATCGGTAGTCTGCAAACGCTGCGGAAAACTGGGTCGCAACGGGCCAAGATCAATGCCTTCCGGATGGGCCTTCAGTTTTTGAAGACTCAGCTTGTGGGGGCTTGCCATGCCACAAGGGCCCATCTGCAAGCCCATGTCGAGAATCATCTGTGGCGGCATGGCAGGGCGAACCGGCTTTTCAGCCAGCCTTGAATAGCATGCAGCCAAACGGTCCATCAATTCCCAGTCGTCCAGCGCGCCATCGGGTTTGGGAAGCGTGGCCGGGCTGTACTTGGCCTGGTTGCGCACGCCAAACAGGTTGAAAATCAGGTCGTAGTGGTCGTGCTCCAGCGGACTGGTCGTGGGCAAAATCACATCTGCATGGCGGTTGGATTCATTGAGATACAAGTCCACGGACACCATGAAATCAAGTCCGGCAAAAGCCTTGTCAAGCTGTGTGCCATTCGGTGTGGACAACACCGGGTTGCCTGCAATCAGCACCATGGCTTTGATCTGCCCTTCGCCTTCGGTCAGTATTTCCTCTGCCATCAATGCGCTTGGAAATTCACCCAGCACTTCAGGCTTGCTGCTGACCCGGCTGTTCCACCTGCCATAGCTGCCTGGCTTGCTGTTGGGTGCGGCGATCAGGTCGAGTGCCGGGTTGGCCACCAGGCTTCCACCTGCGTGGTCTGTATTGCCGGTCAGGATGTTCAACAGGTTGATGGCCCATTGGGCCAGGGTGCCGTGGCGCTGGGTACAGGCACCCATGCGCCCATAGGCCACGGCCTTTTCAGCCTGTGCGAAATCGCGGGCAATCTGCCGAATGGTGGAAGCATCAATTCCACAGTGCTTTTCCGCAATTTCAGGTGTGATTGCCTCAATACTGGCCAGTGCTTCATCCAGGCCCTCGGTGAATTCCGCCAGCCTGCCGGGCTTCATCAGCCCCTCTTTCACGATCGTGTTGATGACTGCAAACAGGAATGCAGCATCACCCGCTGGTTTGATGAAATGGTGCTGATCTGCAACTTCAGCAGTCTCGGTTTTTCGCGGGTCAATCACCACCAGTTTGCCACCCCTGGCCTGCAGGGCCTTGATCCGCTTCGCCACGTCCGGCACGGTCATCAGGCTTCCATTGGATGCAATCGGATTGGCGCCCAGCATCAGGAAATAATCCGTGTGATCAATATCGGGAATGGTAATCAGCAACTGGTGGCCAAACATCCAGTAGGCCAGCAGCTGCATGGGCAACTGGTCCACCGAGGTGGCTGAAAAGCGGTTACGGGTTTTCAGCAGCCCCAGGAAATTGGCACTGTGGGTCATCAGGCCCCAATTGTGCACATTCGGGTTGCCCTGGTACACGCCCACCGAATTGGCACCGTGCTCCTGCTGCACTTTGAACAGACCACTGCACGCCAGTTCGATCGCATCTTCCCAGCTGGTTTCCACCCACTCGCCATTCACCTTCTTTACTGGCTTTCGCAAGCGGTCCGGGTCTTCCTGTATGTCTTTCAGGGCCACGGCCTTGGGGCAGATGTGCCCCCTGCTGAATGGGTCCTGTTCATCGCCCTTGATGGAGACAACCGACTTGTTGTCCACTTCAATTTTCAGGCCACAAATTGCCTCGCACAAATGGCAGGCGCGTCGATGGGTTTGCAAGTCTGTCTCCTGGTCGCGTTCCGGGTGAACGCACATTGTCTGCGGCTCGTCTCTGCGAACCCTGTTTTATCTGACCTGTCCAGCGTCATATTCTCAATACTAAGGCTGAAGCTGGCATACCATCAAGGAAAGAAGCCATCAAGCCAGCAACTGGAGAAATCATGATCAAAGCCTATGCCGCCTTCGAACCCCGGGGCAAACTGGAAACCTATGAGTACGACCCAGGTGAATTGGGCAGCTTCGACATTGAAATTGATGTGGACCATTGCGGAATCTGCCACAGCGATGTCAGCATGCTGGACAACAACTGGGGTCGCGCACAATACCCGCTGGTGGCCGGGCATGAAATCATCGGCCGTGTCAGCAAACTGGGTAGCCATGTCAGCCACCTGGCCCTGGGCGATGTCGTTGGCCTGGGCTGGCATTCCGGCTATTGCGAGAGCTGCCGCATGTGCCTGGGCGGAGACCATAACCTGTGCCGCACGCCACAGGCCACGATCGTGGGTCGACATGGCGGCTTTGCCGACAAGGTGCGGGCAAAGGCCATCAGCGCCGTGAAAATTCCGGCGGGAGTGAACCCGGCCACGGCAGGCCCCCTGCTGTGTGGCGGAATCACGGTTTACAACCCGCTGGTGCAGTTCGATGTGTCACCCCAAAGCAAGGTGGCGGTGATCGGCGTGGGTGGCCTGGGTCACATGGCCGTGATGTTCCTGAAAGCCTGGGGTTGTGAAGTCACAGCATTCAGCAGCAACCCGTCAAAAAGGGATGAACTGCTGGCCATGGGTGTACACCATGTGCTGGACACGAATGATGCAGAGGCACTCAAGAATGCGGCTGGTGAATTCGACCTGATCCTGTCGACAGTGAATGTGAAGCTCGACTGGAATGCCTACATCAGCACCCTGGCACCGAAAGGACGGCTGCATTTCCTGGGGGCCGTGCTGGAACCGTTGGACATCGGCGTTTTCAGCCTGATGGGTCAGCAACGCACAATCTCATCTTCTCCGGTTGGCAGCCCAAGGGTGATTGCAGACATGCTGAACTTTGCAGCCCTGCACAAGATAGAGCCAATCGTGGAACGCTATGGCTTCGACCAGATCAATGAAGCGATTGAAAAAGTGCGCAACGGCAGCCCGCGTTTCCGGGTGGTGCTTTCCCGCTGATTGGCATCGGTGCAACACACGTCCCGAAGTGCGGCAATCAACTGCACAGGTTTTCCATGCCAAACCTGAAACGGGCACCCGTGTATTTCTCTATTTCAGAAATGGCCTTGCAGGGGTCCTCCCCGCGCGCGATCAGGTGCTGGGCGGCTGTCTCATTTGCCCGGCTTTCTGCTTCGTCCAGGAACTCCCTGAACTCAGGTTCCTCGCCATAGGTACCCAGCAGGGTCATGAAAGCGTTGTCCATCAGCTCAGTGTCCCTGGCCTGGGCCTGGTGGATTTTCTTCAGCAGGTCATAACCCCGGGTTGGATCATTGTGCTTGAGGTGCACCAGTTCATGCACGAAAACATACCGAAGGGCAGGTTCGCTCAGGTTTTCAGAAAAAGACTCATCAATCATGATCTGTGCTTTGCCCCTGGCAAAGGCAAACAGGGGACTGCCCTGGAAACCCATTCGTGAATAAGGCACCTCATATTCCAGTCGAAGTTCCTCAAAAAGCCTCAGGGTATCGGAAAAATCCCGGTGGGCAGGCGTGCTGCAACTGCCGGCGAGGGGGAGGAGCAGCAGCAGAATCCAAAGGCGAAGTGGGGGAAAATGCATATACATGTCAGTAATGTGACGACAGGCTGTACCAAGTTTACTATCAACCTGTTCAAGCGTGAAGCCATCCATATTTTGCGTTACACTGCCTGCCCCCCAACCCCTCACGGATCCAACACATGTGGTTCAAAAACCTGTTCATCTTTCGCTTGACCAAGTGGGAAGAAACCCCGGAATCACTGGAAGACAAACTGGCGAAACAGGCATTGCAGGCTTGCGGTGGCGCTGACCTTCAAACCCGCGGCTGGATTTCTCCCAAGGCGGAGGGTGAACCATTTGTGCACAGGAGCGGCAAACAGCTTCTGATTTCCCTGGGCCTGGAGAAGAAATTGCTGCCCGCCACTGTAATCAACCAGTTCACAAAGGCCCGGGCTGCTGAAATTGAAGAACGTGAAGGCTACAAGCCGGGCCGCAAGCAGATGAAGGAAATCAAGGAAGCCGTGACAGATGAACTGCTGCCACGCGCATTTGCAATCCGCAGCCGCATCAACGCCTGGATAGACACCGACCACATGTGGCTGGTGGTGGATGCATCCAGCCCGGCCAAGGCGGATGAACTGGTGGGCATGCTGATGAAGTCGGTACAGGGCGTGGCCATGACCCTTCTGAAGACAAAGAGCTCGCCCACCGTGGCCATGACAGCCTGGCTGGCAGAAAACGACAACCCGCCCTCTTTCACCGTGGACCAGGATTGCGAACTGAAAAGCAGGGGTGAACAGGCCGCCACTGTGCGCTATGTGAAGCACTCGCTGGAATCGGATGAAATTGCCAGGCACATCCAGGGCGGGAAAGATGTGACAAGGCTGGCCATGACCTGGGCGGACAAGGTGTCATTTGTTCTGCATGACAATCTGCAGGTGAAACGCCTGGCTCCACTGGATGTGATCAAAGAGCAGGCTGCCCTGAATGAGGATGATGATGCATTCGACACAGACTTCGCCCTGATGAGTGGCGAACTGCGCAGGCTGCTGCCCAGCCTGGTGGATGCACTGGGTGGAGAATTGACTGGGAACCTGAGCTGAAATCGGGATTTTTAGAAGAAACCACCTACCCAGGTTGCGCCGCTTTTGAATCCCGCTTTTGAATCCATCGAGCGTTGCGGCGCTGCCTCAACAATCAAGAACAATCATTAAATAAGCCATATTTGAGTGTTGAAGTCGGGCAAGAATCAGTATGATTCATCATCCTTTGAAACAACGGTTAAAACCACACTTCAATGACCACTCGAGTTTCTCCTGACAGCCCGATCAACTGGCCTGCTGCGGTTACCCTGTTCGGCACCACTATTGCAGCCCTTGTCCTGTTGCCCGCCTACGCCTGGTTCAATGACTACAGCACAGCAGCCTGGGTGTCGTTCGTGGTTTTGGCCATCCTGAACGGAATCTCGATCACCGCCGGTTACCATCGCCTGTGGGCCCACCGCACCTATGAGGCTCATTGGTCGGTGCGCTTCATCCTGATGGTGTTCGGCACCATGGCGGTACAGAACAGCATCCTGGTGTGGGCTTCAGGCCACCG
>DASUDJ010000170.1:0-3604 GCA_036275635.1 Limnobacter sp.
TCCTGGAAAACAGCAGTTTGGCCAATTCTCCCAATGCCTGTTTATATACATCCCTTTTGAAGTCAATCACGTTTTCAAGTGGAACCCAATACTCGTTCCAACGCCAGGCATCAAATTCAGGATGTTGAGTGGCCCGAAGGCTGATGTCACAATCCCTGCCAACCAGTTTCAACAAGAACCATATTTGCTTCTGGCCCTTGTAGCTTCCACGCCATTCCCGTCGAATCCAGTGATCAGGCACGGTGTACCGCAACCAGTTCCTGGTTCTTCCTATTACCTCAACATGTTGTGGCAACAAGCCCACTTCTTCATGTAATTCCCGGTACATCGCCTGTTCCGGAGACTCGCCATGTTTGATTCCACCTTGCGGAAACTGCCAGGAATGCTCACGAATTCGCTTGCCCCAAAAGACCTGCTTTCGGGAGTTGGTCAAAATAATGCCGACGTTGGGACGGTAGCCTTCTTTGTCAAGCATACTCGCCCCGCAGATTTCTTTACAATTCACAGTCATTATAAGCACCCGCCTGCGTTTGTACACCCGGGATATCCTTGTTGGCAGCGGATAAAAGTACAATTCGCCTAATAACCGATTCATTACTCACGAGTTTTTCAATGCGCGCTACCCAGTTTTTCTTGAACACCCTGAAAGAAGCCCCTGCAGATGCGGAAGTGGTCAGCCATCAGCTCATGATGCGTGCCGGCATGATCAAACGCCTGGCGGGCGGCATCTACACCTACATGCCGGTGGGGCTGCGCTCAATCCGCAAGGTAGAAAACATCATTCGTGAGGAAATGAACCGCGCGGGTGCCCTGGAATTGCTGATGCCCGCAGTACAGCCTGCCGAGTTGTGGCAGGAAAGTGGTCGCTGGGAAAAGTATGGTCCGGAGTTGCTTCGGCTGAAGGACCGTCATGACCGGGATTTCGTGATCGGACCTACACATGAGGAAGTGATCACTGACGTGGTTCGCAAGGAAGTGAAAAGCTACCGCCAATTGCCCTTGAACCTGTACCAGATTCAGACCAAGTTCCGGGATGAAATTCGCCCCCGCTTTGGCGTGATGCGCGGTCGGGAATTTGTCATGAAAGATGCCTATTCTTTCGACCGTGACCAGGCTGCAGCCCTGAAAACATATGATGTGATGTACGACGCCTACCGCCGCATTTTTACCCGCCTGGGACTGAATTTCCGGGCAGTGAATGCAGACACCGGCTCCATCGGTGGTAATCGCAGCCACGAGTTCCACGTGATAGCCGACACGGGCGAAGATGCGATTGCCTATTGTCCAAGTTCCGATTACGCCGCCAACGTGGAATTGGCTGAGGCAGTATGCACTGCAACACGTCCGGCTGCTTCCAGGGCGATGGAGAAGGTGCATACCCCCGGGAACTCGACCTGCGAGGCCGTGGCTGCGCAATTGGGTGTGCCGCTGAGTTCCACCGTGAAAAGCGTGGTGTTCGCCAATGAGTGGCTTGACAAAGAAAGTACAAAAAGTGAAACCAAGCCAGTGCGAAAGATACAAATCATATTGGCACTGGTGCGCGGTGACCACGAGGTAAACGACATCAAGCTTGGCAAGCTGGCAGGTGTGCAAGACCTGCGCCTTGCTACGGAGGCGGAAATCGAGGCGACTTTTGGTACCAAGCCAGGTTACCTCGGGCCAGTGGGTGTGAATGGCGTGCGAATTGTGGCCGACCGCAGCGTCGCTGTGCTGGGTGATTTCGTGTGCGGTGCCAATCAAGCAGACTACCACCTGGTTGGTGTGAATTGGGGGCGCGATCTGCCTGAGCCCGAGGTGGCCGACATACGCAACGTGGTGGAAGGCGATGCCTCACCCGATGGAAAAGGCGTCTTGGCCATGTGCCGTGGTATTGAAGTGGGCCACGTGTTTTATCTGGGCACCAAGTATTCGGAAGCGCTGCAAGCCAAGTTCCTGGATGAAAACGGCAAGCCTGCCGTGATTGAAATGGGCTGTTATGGCATTGGCGTGACCCGCATCCTGGGTGCTGCGATCGAGCAGAACTTCGATGATCGCGGAATCATCTGGCCCTTGAGCATTGCACCCTTTGAAGTGGTCTTGTGTCCGATTGGTTACAAGAAGAGTGATGAAGTGAAAGCCCAGGCTGACAGCCTTTATCAGCAGTTGAAGGATGAGGGCGTCGACGTAATCCTGGACGACCGCGACGAGCGGCCTGGTGTGATGTTCGCAGACTGGGAATTGATTGGTGTGCCGCTGCGGGTTACTCTGGGTGACCGTGGTTTGAAAGAAGGCAAGGTTGAGTTCCAGTCCCGGGATGGCAAGGTTGAAAAGCGGGATGTGGCAGTAGGGGAAATTTTTGAGCAGTTGCGCGTTGAGCTTGCAGGAAGGCAAGTCACTTTGTAAAGGTTGCGGCAGGCGGTGGGTGAGTGCTGCTGAAGTGCCCGCACGCCTGCTTCAAATGGCGCTTCGTCTGCTGGGTGTCGCCTTCCTGCTTCTCATTGCCCAGTTCGCACAGGCGAGCCAGCAATATGAGCCCATGGCAGACCATGTTCGCCTTGCCCTGCGGAATTCTCTGAATGCTCCGGCCGCACCACGTCCAATTTTCGAGTCAGTCGGTCACCGCATTGACTGGATGGCTGAAATGTCGCGCCGTCTGGCTCGCCGTGTACCTGACTTCACTGAGCGCACAGAACTGATCAAGACCATTCGCTATGAGGCGCAGCGTGTGGGTATTGATCCCCAGATTGTATTTGCCCTGATTGAAGTGGAAAGCAACTTCAGGGTGGATGCCGTAAGCCATGCAGGCGCAATTGGCTTGATGCAGGTGATGCCGTTCTGGACAGATGTATTGTCGAGTGGCAGCAAAAATGAACTCTTTGAACCCCGTTTGAATATCCGCTACGGTTGCCTTATCTTGAGGCACTACCTGGACATGGAAAGGGGCAACCTGGACAGGGCGCTGGGGCGGTACAACGGCAGCCTCGGGAAAATGACCTATCCTAACCTGGTGTATGACAGGCTGGACCGAAACTGGCGATACAGCTATGTGGAGTCGCCGAAGCCGGTGCCAAGAACGGCAATGAACGAAGTGCGGTGATTTCTGGCAGTGTTTTGATTGTTCGTGGCCAGTCCAGACTTTGCGGGCCGCTCATGGTAGTGAATCGCCTCCCCGGACTGTGCTGCCTGCTTTCGCACGAAAACCGCTTGTTCCCTTCTTGAAGCCCGGCTTTCAATTCACCCCCGCCCGACAAAACAGCGTGGTCGCGCCGTGTCGCTCCGCTTGGCGCACGAAGTCACTGTCGGTGTACAGCCCACTCAGCAGCGCAATGTCACAGTCGGTATTCAAGCCCATTCAGCAGCGAGATCCCAAGCGCTTCGCCTTCAGGAAAATCTGCCCGCTTGAGGTTCAATCGCCACGCTCGGCCGAAGGGCCGACACCGAGACACCGCCGCGCTTTTTTGCGGGGCGAGGTGAGTCAGGTTGAACTTCAAAAAGGGAAATACAGGTTTTCTGGCGAAGACTTGGGATTCGCGCTGAATGGCCTTAACCAACCCAGCCAGTGACAAACGCTTCGCGCTGAGTGTTGTCAGGGAATCAGCACCGTGCAACCAGTCGTCCTGCGGTT
>DASUDJ010000171.1:0-6526 GCA_036275635.1 Limnobacter sp.
CATCATGTCTTTGTCATTTAATGACATGGGCCTCGCCGCACCCTTGCTGCAAGCCCTGAACGCTTTAAACATTACTGAACCCACACCTGTACAGGCCGAGGTAGTACCTCTGGGCAAGGAAGGCGGCGACCTCATGGTTTCCAGCCAGACCGGCAGTGGTAAAACATTCGGCTTCCTGCTGCCCGTCATGCACCGCATGATGAGCGGCGAAATCAGCCCGATGGATGCATTGAACGGGCCGGAATGCCTGGTGCTGTGCCCAACCCGCGAGCTGGCACAACAGGTCAGCCAGGATGCGATCAACCTGGTGAAATTCACCAAGGGCATCCGTGTTGCTACTGTTGTAGGCGGCATGCCCTACGGCAAGCAGATGGCCAGCCTGCGCGGAGCACGTATTGTTGTGGGCACACCAGGCCGTTTGCTCGACCTTGCGCAGCAGGGCAAGCTGAACCTGGCCACAGTGACCACCCTGATTGTGGATGAAGCAGACCGCATGCTGGACCTGGGCTTTTCCGAAGACCTGGAAGCAATCGATCAACTGTGCGGTAACCGCATCCAGACCCTGATGTTCTCCGCCACATTTGCCAAGCGCATCATTGGTCTGGCCGAAAACATCATGAACAACCCAAGGCGAATCGAGATGGCGGCCCAGAACGAGGCCAACACCGACATCGCCCAGAAACTGATGTGGGCCGATAACCGCGGTCACAAGCGGAAACTGTTGAACCACTGGCTGGAGCATCCTGAAATGGTGCAGGCTGTTGTATTCACAAGCACACAGATTGATGCAGAGAATCTGGCCCGTGACCTGGCAGATGAAGGCGTGCGTGCCTGCGCACTCCATGGCGGTATGCCACAGGTGGTGCGCAATCGCCGCCTTGCCAGCGTTCGCAAGGGCGACATCAAGGTGCTGGTGGCCACAGATGTGGCAGCCCGCGGCCTGGATGTGCCTGCAATTTCCCACGTGATCAATTACGGCATGCCGATGAAGTCGGAAGACTATGTGCACCGCATTGGCCGCACAGGCCGTGCCGGACGAAGCGGCGTGGCTGTGACCCTGGCTGAAGCCTGTGACATCGTAAGCGTTCGCGGTATTGAACGCTTCATCAATGCCCGCATTCCTGAAGAGCAGGTGGAAGGCCTGGAACCCCGTGGCAATTTCAACCAGGCGCCGCGTGGCGGCAAGACAGGCGGTGGTCGTGGCCGTTCTGGCGGCGGTTATGCCGGCAACGGCGGTGGCCGTTCCGAAGGCCGCAGCTTTGGTGGCGGCGAACGCAAATCCTATGGCGACAAGCCTTCATTCGGCGACCGCAAGCCTTTTGAGAACCGCGAGGAACGCAGCTTCGGCGAGCGGAAGTCTTACGGCGACAGGCCGGCTTTTGGCGAGCGGAAGTCCTACGGCGACAGGCCAGCTTTCGGTGAGCGCAGATCCTTCGAGGAACGCAAGCCTTTCAGCCACGGTGAAGAACGCAGCTTCGGCGACCGCAAGCCGTTCGGCGAGCGCAAGTCTTTCGGTGAAAAACCTGCATTCGGTGATCGTAAATCTTTTGGCGACAAGCCTTTTGGTGAGCGCAGGTCGTTTGGCGACAAGCCCTCTTTCGGTGACCGCAGGCCCTCTGGCTTCGGTGGCAATTCGGATGCCCCAAAAAAGTGGAACCGGGATACCGACCGTCCCAGCTACCCACGTTCGGAAGACAGGGCCCGTCCGGCCTTCCGTGCGGAAGGCTCAGCACCCTCCGGCCCCAAGCGTGAACACGCATCAGGCGCCCGCAAGGAGCAGGCTGCACGCAACATGGGTGACCGGGGTGGATTCAGCCGCCGTCGCACTGGCTGAGCCAACTGACAACAGGGTGACCTGAAACAGGCCACCTGTCATTGAAGCAAAAAACCCTCAGTTGAAGGACTGAGGGTTTTTTGTTTTCATGCGACAATCGCCACTGGTTTGTTTCCTGCTGGGAATTAATTCAACTTGCAGCCGAATTCAAAGAACAAGTGGCTTGCGCAAAGCGCTCGACTTTCCCGCTTCATGGCAGACCGCGGCATGATTGTGTCAGCGGTTTACGGCTTCTCCCTGCTGGTGGGCCTCTTGGCCGTGGGGTTTGCATGGCTGTCCGACTTTGCAGGTGAATGGAACAAAGAACTTTTCCAGGAGCACCAGTGGATTGCGCTCCTCCTGCCCCCGATCGTTTTTCCGCTGGCCTTGTGGCTGGTGAACAGGTTTTTCTGGGGCGCGGGCGGCAGTGGCATTCCACAGGCGGTCAAGGTGATTCGCCACCCCAAGCCGAGGCTGACCGAGAGGCTGCTGGGTCCCCGTGCCTTTCTTGGCAAACTGCTGATTACTCCATTTGTGATCGCAGCCGGCGCTGCCGCAGGCCGGGAAGGCCCAACTGTGCAGATTGGTGCAGCGGTAATGGCTTATGCAGGCCGGTTTCCAGCGATTGCCAAGCTGTTTGACACACGGTCACTGATTATTGCAGGCGGTGCAGCCGGTGTGGCTGCCGCCTTCAACACGCCACTGGGCGGACTGATGTTTGCTTTCGAGGAACTGGGAAGACGCAAGACCATGCGCCACACATCCGCACTCCTGATGGCAATCGTGGTGGCTGGCCTTGTGGCCCTGATACTTCAGGGAAATTACTCCTATTTTGGTTACTCCAATGCAACCATTGACTGGGGCGAGGAGTGGCTGGTCATCACCTCGCTGGGTATTCTCAGCGGGATTGTGGGTGGCCTGTACGGTCGCAGCATGCTGATCATCATTTCCAGCACCAGTTTCCTGGGTGGCCTGCGCAGCCGTTACCCCTACCGATTTGCAACAGGATGCGGAATACTGCTGTCATTGATGGCCCTGGCTTTTGGTGCCGAGGTATTCGGCGCAGGATATGAGGAAACCAAGGCCGCGCTGCAAGACAGCGAAGAACTTTCCCCCATGTTCTGGCTGACCAAGATGGTGGCCACCATCATCTCATTTGCCAGTGGAGTACCGGGTGGCGTGTTTTCCCCCACCTTGTCCATCGGTGCAGGTTTCGGCTACTTTTTTGCAGGCCTGACCAATAGTGAAACCGCCCCACTGATGCTGCTGGCCATGGTGGGCGTGCTGTCAGCCATGACACATTGCCCGATTACTGCCTTCGTGATCGTGCTGGAGATGGTGGACAACCATGACCTTGTGATGCCGCTGATTTTTGTGTCGGCAATTTCCACCCAGGTGAGCAAGCGGATACTTCCTGCATCGATTTACCACCTGCTGGCCAACCAGATCAAGGTGAGTTTCGCGCAGGCAGAGCCTGCACCCTCTGTGCCTGCCGCAACTGCTACTCAAGGCCAGCAAGCTGATCAAAACCAAGGCGATCGCGCAGGCGGCTGAGCAGCGTGGCCAACTCGGCTGCTGACCTCACCTTCAGCTTGTCGAACACATTGGCCCTGTGCACTTCCACCGTGCGCATGGAAATATCCAGTTCCGACGCAATCACCTTGTTCAGCTTGCCCTTGGCGACCAGGAACATGACCTCCCTCTCCCTGGGGGACAGCCTGTCAATCCGTTCCGACCACTGTTTAAGAACCTCGAGGTTGGCCAGGAACTCGCCTGACTTCTGCAAGGCCTGCTTCACCCGTTCAATCAGCCGCTGGTCAGTGGTGGGCTTTTCATAAAAATCAAAAGCGCCATTTTTCACGGCTTCCACTGCGGTGGAAATATCCCCATGACCGGTCAGAAAAATCACGGGCAGGCGGTCGAGGCTGTAGGCGCTGCGTTTGAGCCACTCGAACACCTCCAGGCCGGACATGTCTGGCATTCGCAGATCCAGCAGCAGGCAGAGCTCGGAATCGCTGTTCACATAATCATCCAGGCGCCCCTTGAAACTCTCGAAGTTGGGAAATCCTTGCATTGGAAGATCCACCGTCTCGAACATCCACTTCATGCCCTCGCGAAGATCGTCATCATCATCAAGCAGCAGCACCTGCCTGTTTCTAGTGAGTTCCAACAGTACGTTCCCCTTCAATGGTTTCCTTGACCGCCATCGGCAGATTCATTGTAAAGCAGGTGCCCCCGGTGG
Organism: Limnobacter sp.; assembly: GCA_036275635.1. Taxonomy (GTDB): domain Bacteria; phylum Pseudomonadota; class Gammaproteobacteria; order Burkholderiales; family Burkholderiaceae_B; genus Limnobacter. The sequence goes on from DASUDJ010000171.1 coordinate 4,056, forward strand.
GAACCGACTCCGCTTTCAGGCGACCACCATGCGCTTCAGCGACCGAGCGGCAAAGGCTCAAGCCAAGACCGAGGCCATCAGGCTTGGTGGACACCAGTGCTTCGAACATTTTTTCAGCATTGTTCAGGCTGAGGCCAGGCCCATCATCCCGCACCGAAAACTCAAAGGAATTGTCCAGCAGACAGGCTCGTATCCAGACATTCCTGATGCGCTGCGAGGCGGTGAAGGCTTCGGAGGCGTTTTTCACGAGGTTCACCAGTGCCTGCTCAACCATGATTCGATCAATATGCAAGATGAAATCTGGCGTGCCGATGTCGAAGTGCAGGCGAACCTGGTGCAACAATGCAGTCGAGTTCACCATGAAGCGGATTGAATCAATCAGGTCGGACACCTTCACATTTTCACGGTTGGGCCTGCGCTTGCGCACCAGGTTCTGCACCGACCCCACCACCCGGCCTGCGCGCTGAGCCTGGTCCCGCAGTTTTTCGAACAACTGGCCGTACATTTCCAGGCTGGCACCCCGCTGACTGAGGTTCATGCCCGCCTGGGCATAGGACACCATGGTGGCCAGCGGCTGGTTCAGTTCATGGGCAATATTTGAGGCCACCTCGCCCACCAGTGCAAAACGGGAAGCAGCCTGCAGTTTCTCGCGCTGCTCTGCGATCAGCGATTCGGACTTTTTTCGGTCGGTGATGTCGATCACTGAACTCATCCAGCCTGTGTGCACTCCACGGCCGTCCTTCAGTGGCGCTTCCACGATCAGCACATCAATCAGCTTGCCGTTCTTGTGCTGGTAAACAGTCTCGAAGCCTTCCGGTGGCGCATTGCCGGAAATGACATTCGCCACCAGCAGCTTGTATTCTTCTGTGCTTTTGCTGGGCCAGTAGGGAAGCGGCTGGGGCGCACCGATCAGCTCCTCGGGGGAGTACCCCACCATGTTGCAGAATGCGGGATTCACGTAGCGGATGAAACCCTGCAAATCCCACACCCGCAGGCCGGCGGCCATGGAGTCCTGCATGGACTGCCGGAACAGCTTTTCTTCCTCGAGCTTCGCCTCAACCTCGAGGCGGCGGCGAGAGTCGCGCCACAGCATGACGAAACTGAGCAGCAAAAGCAGCACCAGGAATGCCAGTGCACCGGTAATACCATAATTGAACAATCTCGGGCCTTCCTGAATACTGTCGACCCTGAGTTGGAACTGCAATCCGCCGAGTTCCAGCGAGGTGGTGTGCATGTAAACACCTGCACCGGAACTGGCTTTCACCAGCCGTGAAAGGATGGCGCCGCTGGAATCAAGCAACTCGACCTGGTTGTCTTGGGCGAACCACCAGGGCAACTCGGTCTCCAGCATGAGATCCAGATCAATCAAGCCGGCAGTGACCGCTTGGCCGCGTTGGGCAATGCTGAGGTTGGCCACATAATTTCGGCCCTGGAACATGAAAGGCCCTACCAGCCCACCCAGGCCGAATTCATATCTGACACGCACTGGCTGCAGGATCAACTGGCGTACAGCCTCCAGGTCGTATTCATCAAACCGGTCCTCCAGGTTGATCAGTGGTGTCAGTTCCGGCCCCTGGAACACAGCCACCAATTCACCAGAACTTCGTCCGAGCTGGGTAAGGCTGGCAGCCAGCCTTGGAGAGGAATAAATAGCGGGGTCGCTGGTCAGGGATTGAAGTGAGTTGATCAGCCCCCCCACCTGAAACAGAAGGTTTTGCCGGGCCCACAGGGCATCTGCAATCAGTTTGGCCTGTTTCTGGTCACGCTCATCCTGTTGCGCGTAGTACACTGCGGCCACCAGCAATGCAATCAACAGGGAAAAAACAAGCACGGGCATTCCAAACCGCATGGCTTGGCGCCGCTTGATTTTTTTCAGGTTGGGCTTGTAAGGGGCGAACACTTGCATGGCAGGATAGTGCCATGAAAAGGCACAAGATTTTCGGTGATGTGGAAACCCACAGTGGTGGTGTTTGTCCTACTCTGGGAATTTCCAGTTATCAGGCAGATAAGCTACACATGATGAAACATTGGTCAGCAATCGGCGTTTTACTTGTGCTCACGGGCTTATGCCCGGCGTCCGCCATTTCAGCACCACCCATCCTGATCAAGTTCAGCCATGTTGTGGATGAAAATACCCCCAAAGGCCTGGCTGCCCTCGAATTCAAGCGCCTTGTGGAAAGTCGCAGCCGTGGAAGGGTGAAAGTGCAGGTGTACCCCAACTCAACCCTGTACAAGGACCGGGAGGAGCTTGAAGCACTGCAACTGGGCGCAGTGCAGATGCTGGCACCCTCCCTCGCCAAATTTGGCCAGTTGGGAATGCGCGACTTCGAAGTGTTCGACTTGCCGTACATATTCCCGAACAGGCGGGTGTTGAAGACAGTGACGCAGGGAGAAATTGGCAGGGAACTCCTGAGCCAACTGGAAGACCGGGGAATCATGGGACTGGCTTATTGGGACAACGGTTTCAAGGT
>DASUDJ010000172.1:0-3150 GCA_036275635.1 Limnobacter sp.
TCAATCCACATGTAGCCACTTGGGAAAAGGAGCAGATGTTCCCGGCCCATGATCTTTTCAAGAAGATGGGTGATCTGGGCTTGCTGGGCTTGACCAAGCCGGAAGAGTTTGGCGGCATGGGCTTGGACTACAGCTATTCAGTGGTTGCTGCACAGGCCCTGGGCAAGATTCACTGTGGTGGCATTCCAATGGCGATCGGTGTACAGACCGACATGGCCACTCCTGCCTTGGCAAGGTTTGGCAGTGATGAATTGCGCCGCGAGTTTCTTGCCCCGGCAATTGCTGGCGATATGGTTGCCTGTATTGGGGTTTCCGAGCCTGGCGCAGGTTCGGATGTGGCTGGTGTGAAAACCACGGCCCGAAAAGACGGTAGCGATTACGTCATCAATGGCAGCAAGATGTGGATCACCAACAGCCTTCAGGCTGACTGGATGTGTTTGCTGGCCAACACCAGCGAGGGCAAGCCCCACCAGAACAAGTCACTGATCATCGTGCCGATGAAGACCCCGGGTATCACGATCGAGAAAAAGATTCACAAGATCGGGATGTGGTCTTCAGACACCGGTTTGATTCATTTCGACAATGTGCGCGTGCCCCAGCGAAACCTGATCGGCATGGAGGGAGCTGGTTTCATGTACCAGATGATCCAGTTCCAGGAAGAGCGCCTCTGGGGTGCAGCCAATAGCATTGAAGGCATGATGCATGTGCTGAATGAAACCATCAATTACACCCGGCAGCGCAATCTGTTTGGCAGTACCGTGCTGGATCAGCAAGTGGTTCACTTCACCCTGGCTGAACTGAAAACAGAGATTGAAGCCTTGCGTGCCCTGGTTTGGCAAGCCACCGAAGAGTATGTTGCAGGTGGCGAGGTGACTGAACTGGCCAGCATGTGCAAGTTGAAGAGTGGCCGCTTGGTTCGGGAGGTGGCTGATAAATGCCTGCAGTTCTGGGGGGGGATGGGTTTTACCTGGGAAAACCCCGCTTCTCAGCTTTATCGGGACGGCCGGCTGATTTCAATTGGCGGTGGAGCGGATGAGGTAATGCTCGGCATTATCTGCAAGTTCATGGGTATTTTGCCCGGCAAGAAGAAGGCTTGAGATTCTGATTCATGAAAATCACATCAGGTAAACCTGATGTGATTTGGGGAAGTAATCAGGATCGCTGAATTCCAGGCTCAAGCAAGAACAGGCTGAAGTTTGCTGGTTATCAACCCTTCGTTTGTCCATTCGCTTGGATCGAAACCGTCTGATTGAATCAGTTCAAGTGCATCCTCATCCGTGTAGCCACCCACGAACTTGAGATTGTTTGCAACTTCCTGTGCTTCCTCTACTGACAGCCCCATGTTGATCAGCAAATCCTCCGGCGAGGTGGGCTGTTGGATTGTTCGATCCAATCTAAAGGGTCTCTCCCGGCTTGAGGGGGTCATGACTCGGATAGGCGATATTTCCATGTGTTCCTCCTTGAACGCGCGAATCCAATATCCACGCAATATTTTGGTAATCGTTCAGCGCACCCTTGTTCCCTGATTAATCCATAAATTCCTTGTACGCGTTTTAAATTTGACATCCACCTCAACGAATTCAATAATTGAGTTGAACCAAACAAACGTTTGATTTTTTAAGCGACCTTTAGCCTGACTCAATGCCCAAGCCTATTCAAAAACTGCTCATCGCCAACCGCAATGAAATTGCCCGCCGTATTCAACGCGCAGCTCGTTCGCTTGGAATTCAAACCGTTGCGGTGTATTCAGAAGCGGACCAGAATGCACTGCATGTAAAAGAGGCGGATGAGGCCTACTGCATCGGCCCGGCGCCTTCACTTGAATCCTATTTGCGCATCGACCGCCTGATTGAGACCGCCTTGAAGTCTGGGGCGGATGCGATTCATCCCGGCTACGGCTTCGTGTCGGAAAACCCGGCTTTTGCTCAGGCCTGCATGGATGCAGGAATTACCTTGGTGGGCCCCACGCCACAGGCGATCGCCGACATGGCGGACAAGGCTCGGGCCAAGGAAATTGCGCAGCAGGCAGGCCTGCCTTGTATTCCTGGATATAGCAATCCTGCAGCAACAGTGGCAGACCTGATGGCTGCTGCAAGGGAAATTGGCTACCCGGTGATGATCAAGGCCCTGGCTGGAGGCGGTGGTCGCGGAATGCGACTGGTGATGAATGAAGCGGAGTTTCCGGCGCAGTTGCATTCCGCGCAGCTGGAGGCAAAAAGCGCTTTCAATGATGACAGGGTGATGCTGGAGAAGGCCATCATCAATCCGCGTCATATTGAAATCCAGGTGCTGGCCGACATGCATGGCCATGCTGTTCACCTGGGAGAGCGGGATTGCTCAGTGCAGCGCCGCCACCAGAAAATCGTGGAAGAAGCCCCCAGCCCGGCGGTGGATGAGCAGTTGCGTGCCCGCATGGGCGAAGCCGCTTTGAGGCTGGTGAATGCCACCGGCTATGTGGGTGCAGGAACAGTGGAGTTTCTGCTGGATTCTCGGGGTGCGTTCTACTTTATTGAAATGAACACCCGCCTGCAGGTGGAGCATGGAGTCACCGAGGCCATTACCGGAATTGACCTGGTGCAGTGGCAATTGCGCATTGCGTCTGGCGAACACCTGTCATTGCAGCAGGATGATATTCGGTTTGCAGGGCATTCCATACAGGCGCGACTGTGTGCCGAGGACCCGGCCCGGGACTTCATGCCACAAACCGGCCCAGTGCTGGCGTGGGAGCCTGATGCTTTTGCCCGGACTGATCATGCGTTGCAGGTGGGTGGAGAGGTCAGCCCATGGTATGACAGTCTTCTGGCCAAGGTGATTGTTCATGCGGACAACCGGACTGCAGCCTGTAACAGGCTGGCTGACGCATTGAATCGCACGGTGCTGGTGGGTTTTGAACACAATGCACTCTACCTTCGGAGGATTGCCAGTCACCCGGCGTTTCAGTCGGGCGAATTTGGAACCGGCTTCCTGGCCCAGTATTCAGACGAGTTGTTGATGGCGCAGGAAGCTGCGAATGAGGCGGCTGTGGCTGCTGTGTTTCTGGCTTTCCATGGCAAACCCGGACGTGCATGGCCCGGCGCATTGGATGGCTTTTCCAGTACACGTGCACTTGGCCGGCAGGTCAGGTTGAAGCTGCGTGGCAAATCACAAACC
>DASUDJ010000173.1:0-4415 GCA_036275635.1 Limnobacter sp.
CCCCGCCTTTGGAGCAGGGACAGCCAGCTTACTGAACGACAGGTTTTCTTTCGGCAAAGGTGGAACCTCTGGGGCTGCAGGAAATCACAAATCTCAGGTGTTTTGTACCACAATCGACGGGAATTTCAAGGACATGTCCTTGGATTGCTCCGCGATCCGGATTGCCACCTTTCGGGCAATCGCCTTGTAGCTTTTTGCCAGGTCACCTTCAGGGTCAGCCACCACCGTGGGTTTCCCGGAATCGGCCTGCATGCGGATGCGCATGTCGAGTGGTAAACCACCCAGATAGTTGAGATTGTAATCCTGCGCCATTTTCTGGCCGCCACCTTCTCCGAATATATGCTCCTGGTGGCCACAATTGGTGCACACGTGGATGGCCATGTTTTCAACCAGGCCAAGAATTGGCACGCCCACTTTTTCAAACATTTTCAGCCCCTTGCGTGCATCCAGCAAGGCAATGTCCTGCGGCGTTGTGACAATGACCGCACCAGTCACAGGCACTTTCTGTGAGAGTGTCAACTGGATGTCACCGGTGCCGGGTGGCATGTCCACAATCAGGTAATCCAGGTCTTTCCAGTTGGTCTGCTTCAGCAGTTGCTCAAGTGCACTGGTGACCATGGGGCCACGCCACACCATGGGCGTGTCCTCGTCAATCAGGAAACCGATGGACATGGCCTGCACACCATGGCCTTCCATGGGGTCGATGATCTGCCCGTCATCAGACTGAGGGCGACCGGTAATGCCCAGCATGGTGGGCTGGGAAGGACCGTAGATGTCTGCATCCAGCATGCCGACTTTTGCACCCTCAGCCACCAGGGCCAAGGCCAGGTTCACGGCGGTGGTACTTTTGCCCACACCGCCCTTTCCGGAGGCCACTGCAATGATGTTCTTCACATTCGGCATGGGCTTCAGGCCGCGTTGCACCGCATGGGTCTGTATCTTGATCGACGCATTCACGCTGACATTTTCAACACCCTGAACATTGGCCCTGACTGCAGCGATGGCTGCTTTTCGCAGACCATCCAGCTGGCTTTTCCCTGGGTAGCTCAACTCAAGGTCAAAACTGACATCGCCGCCATCCACCTGAATGTTCCTGATCAGCTTTGCGCTGATGAAGTCCTTGTTCAAATTGGGGTCAATGACACCACGCAATGCATCGCGCACCGTGTCAACACTCACTGACATACACACTCTCCTCGAATCTTGTCTTGTATGGTCTTTATCAATATAGGCGTGAGTCTAGCGTGTTTTTGATTAATCAAGGCTTTACCGGTCAGAAAGGCGCGGTTCTGATGATTGTCGTTAACCCTAAAAGCTGCCTGGCAGACCTGCAAAGTGGATTACAACCCCACCAACTGGGAAAGTTTGGAATGATGATGCAAATGAACCTGAACGCTTTACCCACTTTTGAGGCCAGCAAATTGTTAGCATTCCGGCATCAATAATTAAATTGCAGGAGATTGACTCATGAAAACCTATGTTTGCATCGTGTGTGGACTGGTGTATGACGAGGCGGCAGGCATGCCATCGGAAGGTATTCCAGCGGGTACCCTATGGGCTGATGTGCCTGCAGACTGGCTATGCCCAGACTGCGGTGTGGCAAAAAGCGATTTTGAAATGGTGGAAGTCTGAGAAAACATTCACCAGGATTCAGCTCAAACAGGACCTACCATTTCGCATAGTGGTCCTCGCACCAGCCCTTCAAGCCATCAAGCCGGTACTCAGTGCCGTTTGATGGCAACCTGACCACACCCGAGAATTTTCCTAGGCACTGGTTGAAACGGCTGGCCAGTACCCAGGCCTGTCGGTGATCTGAATAACTTCCCTCTGGCCTGAATTGCAGATCCACCGCGCCACATTGGGAATAGACCCGCCAGGGCTTTCTGACATCGTCCCGGTCATACTCAAACAGAACCAGGGGCAATTCATGGAGAGCACCATCAACCCAGATCGTGTTTTCATGCGCACTGGTTTCATTCACGCCGCGGGCCAGGTTCACCGAGATCAACGGCTGATCCTCGCTGGCTCGACCACTGGCACAGGCCCAGTTCCAGAAGGTTTCCCTGCGGAGGAATCCAGCTGTCCAATCATGGTAGCAACCATCATTCAAGGGATTCAGCTTGAAAACCCTGCCGTTCCAGCAGATTTCTCCTGAAACGGGCCAACCACTGGTTTTCTGGGCATAGGCAAAGCCGGTGTTGGCAATCGGTGTATTCAGGGCAAGCGTGGATGAGGATGAGCAGGCTATTGCGACATTCCCATGGAAATCCGGCCCCAGACTGAATTCAAGTTGCCGGTGATTCTCTGTTCGAATCGATCTGGCCCAGTGTCGCTTCCTGAAAGGATGAAACCAGGTGGTCTCGCCCAATGGCCGAAAGTCCGCCTGAAAGCCCCAATCCAGTGGCAAATCGAATTGAACCTTGTGCATTCCCGAAGGCGTATGAACGTAAGCAAACAGGGAATTCAGAAAACCCAGCCTGATCATTCCACAGCCAAACGTGAAACCTTCGCCCACGGCACCATAAAAATCGAAATGCTTGAAAAGATAGGGTTTCGTCCATTCAGCCCGTCTCTGCCCGAGCGGACTACGACAATCATAGTCCCGCCAGTTGATGTGGTCTGGCAATTCAGACAGTCTTCCCCACAGGGGTTGACCTTGTTCATTAATCAGATTCATGAAAAAAGGGCGAGTTGAACCCGCCCTCCTCTATTATTTTCAACACGGTTGAATTCAGCGAAGTCAACAACAAGCCACTTGGTTACACGGGGAGACCACCACCCAGCGCGCCTGTGATCGCATCAGGACTCAACATGCTGGAAATCGGTGCCAATGGGGTACCTTCGGCAGCACCAGCCAATGGGCCGAGAATCGCATCCAGAGGTGTGCCTGTGGGGCCATCACTAGAGCCACCGCCAGCACCGCCTGCCGCATCAGCCAATGGGCCGAGAACCGCATCGAGTGGCGTGCCTGTGGGGCCGTCACCTGAACCACCGTCACCCGCCGCAGCACCACCAATCATGCCAAGTGCGTCGCCCAGCGGTTCGCTGACAGCAGACAGGGGCGTTGTTGCGAGTGCCTGCAACACAGGGTCCACGACCGCATCAAGCGGTGTGCCCGTGGTTCCGGAGGTATCACCACCACCATCTCCACCGCCACCACCGCCGGTGCCACCACCCCCACCGCCAGAACCGCCAGAACCGCCACCTCCATTGCCACCTGAACCAACAGAACTCGTGGGACCTGAACCTTCATCATCACTGGACGAAGCCAGCAGCCCCAGGCCTACTGCTCCCGCTCCCACAGCGGCGGCGGTTCCACCGACAGACCCTGCTGCCAGCAGGCCACCACCGAACAGACCGGACATGCCACCAGAGCCAGCCTGGCCTACACCCTGCAGTTCAACCAGTTCCGCAAAATCAGGATCAAGATTTGAAATCGACACACCATCTTCAGACAACGCCTCAAACACCAGGGTGGACTGTCCATTCTTGATGGTGGTGTCGGCGATTACGCTGCCACCGGGTGCAACCAGCAGATTGCCGATTGGCTCTCCAATGCTGTTGGACAAGACAATCGCTGTCCGTCCGGACTCGCTGGCCTTGATCACGTCACCAGCCAGAATCGAATCGCCGGCAGCCAGCGAACGGGTTTCGCCGTCGCGCATGATGCTGACCGACCCCTCCAGTTCATTGACTGAACCAATTACCTGTGTGGACATGTTTCCTCCGGAATATTTTTAGTGAATAACCACGCTGTTGGTTTGTAGGTAATACTCTGACAGGGCAAGGCTGGATTCAAAATCTTGAAGCTTCTAGCCCAGCAGCAGAAGAATGACAGCAAGAATACCGCCCCAGATTGCGCCAATCAGCGGCATCATCCATTCATAACGGGAAAAAACAGGACGCAGTGCCTTTTCAAACTCCATGGCTGGAAGGGCGGAAAGTCGCTCAACAATGACTTCTTCTATCCTTAGAGCATCATTCAGGTAAACACGGGCTGCCATCAAGTGGGCTTCCAGTTTTGTCGCAAAAACCGCAGCTGCATCACGTTTGATGGCGATCCACTGTTCAGCGCCCAGGAATGTCACCAGCAATGGCTTGATACCTGCCGATTCCATGTCCATCACGCGCTGCACGTGGTATTCAATCAGTGCAGAAAGGTTTTTTGAATTCGGCCCGCGGCACAAGGCCAGCACAATATTCTCGGTGGTCAACACCTCTCTGGCCGCAGTCTCGGCGAACAGTTCTGAAATATGCTGCTGGTCTCGGAAGAAAAACCCCTTGAAATTTCCAAATCGGATGGCGCCATGATCCGGATGGAAGAAAAGACTCTCAAGCGCAAGTTTGTTGGCCAACGCACCCAGTAGGGCTCCCGTAACAATCAACCAGTACCACCTCATTTCGAACAGGGCGAA
>DASUDJ010000174.1:0-2479 GCA_036275635.1 Limnobacter sp.
TCAGCCCGCACTTTCAACCGGCGGCAATGCCGAAAATTCCTCATCAGAATACAAGCGTGACCGGGTCAGGAAACGCAGGCCGGTGGGTCTTTCCAGGCTGAACATGCCACCATTGCCTTTCACTACATCAATGGTCAGGTGTGTGTGTTCCCAATAGGCAAACTGGGATTTACTCATGTAAAAGCCGACGCCGCCGATCTCGCCCAACTTCACATCCGATGAGCCCAATGGAAATTCATTGCGCGGAAACATCATGGGCGCACTGCCATCGCAGCAGCCGCCGCTTTGGTGGAATATCACATCGCCGTGCTGCGCTCTCAGCGAGGCGATCAGTTCAAGCGCCTCAGGCGTGGCGCTGACTCGGGTGTTCATGGTGTTCTCCGTTTTGTTCAGTGTTGGTTTGCATGGGTTTCGCGTTGAGTACCGTGCCAGCCCTGAAAGCCTGTTCCCCCTTCTTGATGTTCATTCTTGCTCACCCTGGTTCGGCAAAAAACATGGCCGAACAATGTGGAGTGAAAATGGCAATCACAAAGGAATGACAGGCTTTCAGGGCGACACTGGACATGATGAGCAGCTTCGCTTGTTCTTGATAAGCAGGTGCCTGTTTCACCAATCAGAAGAACCCAAGCGCATTCGGGTTGTAGCTGACCAGCAGGTTCTTGGTCTGCTGGTAGTGGTGCAGCATCATCTTGTGGTTTTCACGACCAATGCCCGACTGCTTGTAGCCACCGAATGCAGCATGCGCGGGGTACAGGTGATAGCAGTTGGTCCACACCCGGCCCGCCTGGATTGCACGGCCCATTCGGAATGCACGCGCACCATCACGGCTCCAGACGCCAGCACCCAGGCCGTACAGCGTGTCGTTGGCAATCTGCAGGGCTTCTGCTTCATCCTTGAAGGTGGTCACTGACAGCACCGGTCCAAAAATTTCTTCCTGGAAAATGCGCATCCTGTTGTGGCCCTTGAACACAGTAGGCTTCACATAGAAACCACCGGCCAGGTCACCGCCCAGTGTGTTCTGCTCGCCGCCGATCAGGCACTGGGCGCCTTCCTGCTTGCCCAGGTCAATGTAGCTCAGGATTTTTTCCAGTTGCTCTGAAGAGGCCTGTGCACCAATCATGGTGCTTTCATCCAGCGGGTTACCCTGCTTGATTTTTGCCACGCGTGCAATTGCTCGCTCAATGAAGGCTTCGTAAATGTCTTCCTGGATCAGGGCGCGGGACGGGCATGTGCACACTTCACCCTGGTTCAATGCAAACATCGCAAAACCTTCCAGGGTTTTGTCGAAGAAGGCATCGTCTGCATCCATGATGTCGGAGAAGAAGATGTTGGGCGACTTGCCGCCCAGTTCAAGCGTCACCGGAATCAGGTTCTGTGCGGCATAGCTCATGATCAGGCGACCAGTGGAGGTTTCACCGGTGAATGCGATTTTTGCAATACGCGGGTTGCTGGCCAGCGGCTTTCCAGCTTCCAGGCCAAATCCGTTCACGATATTCAGCACGCCTGGGGGCAGCAGGTCGGCAATCATCTCCATCACAACCAGCAGCGAAGCGGGGGTTTGCTCTGCAGGCTTCAACACCACGCAGTTGCCGGCAGCCAGTGCAGGTGCCAGTTTCCAGGCGGCCATCAGGATGGGGAAGTTCCAGGGAATGATCTGGCCCACAACGCCCAGTGGCTCATTGAAGTGGTAGGCATAGGTTTGATGGTCGATTTCGCAGATGCTGCCTTCCTCGCCACGGATACAGGCAGCAAAGTAGCGGAAGTGGTCAATCGCCAGTGGAATGTCGGCCGCCATGGTTTCACGCAGCGGCTTGCCGTTGTCCAGTGTTTCGGCCACGGCGATCAGGCGCAGGTTGTCTTCCATGCGGTCCGCGATTTTATTCAGGATCTGTGCCCGCTCGGTGGGCGAGCGCTTGCCCCAGGAATCCCTGGCGGCATGGGCGGCGTCCAGTGCCAGTTCAATGTCTTCAGCCTGTGAACGTGCCACCTGGCACAGCACCTGGCCGGTCACTGGGGTGATGTTGTCGAAATACTGGCCGCCTTTCGGGGCAACCCATTTGCCGCCGATGAAGTTGTCGTACTTGGCCTTGAATGGAAAGGCCACGCCCAGTTTCAGTTCGTCTACCATGTTCATGTCCCTAACTCCTTTTTGTTGATGTAGGTGGAAATCAAGGGGCAACGGGCATGCCAGTGGCGTTTCACCACATTTTCCGGAAATGCCTTGCAGCAGGTTTTGGTCAGCAGCCTCAATATCCGGAAACCGGATTCAGAACTTTGCAGGGAAAAAAATGGAAGGAAAATTAAATTATGCAAATATTTGCATAATTTTGTTGCATTGCACAGTTCTGGTACACCCGAACAGGGTATCAGTTGGCCTGAATCTCATTCAGAAACAGTTCCAGCGCAGATGTGCGACCCAAATTCACCGGACTGTAACCTGCAGCATTTTCCACCCGTGAGCGCACTTCGGGGCTGTTCA
>DASUDJ010000175.1:0-7183 GCA_036275635.1 Limnobacter sp.
GCTGAAAAGCACCGGTGACTACTCGGCAGCAGACACAAGCTGCGTCAGCCCGGTCAGCACAGTCGCGCTGGGTCACTCCGCTAGCCGCTCGAAGTCACTGCCGGTGTTCAGCCCATTCAGCGTGAATTCACAAGCGCTTCGCCTTCAGGAAAACCTGCCCGCTTGAAGTTCAACCGCCACGGTCGGCCTTCAGGCCGACACCGAGACCCCGCCGCGCCTTTTTGCGGGGCGAGGTGAGTCAGGTTGAACTTCAAAAAGGGAAATACAGGTTTTCTGGCGAAGACTTGGGATTCGCGCTGAGTGGGCACCAACACCACTTGGGATTCGCGCTGAATGGGCACCAACACCACATGGGATTCGCTCTGAATGGGCTTTATCAATCAAGCCATTGGAAATGCGCTATTGGGCATCACACCCCAGTGAATCGCCCCTGGGGAATTTAATGGGTGCTTGCGCCGGCGGCGGTTCTCATTTTTGTGAATGCCCGCCCTTTCACCCGGGTCACCCGCTCCACGTATTCAAGCCTGCGCAAAGCCATCAGGATGCGTGCCAGGTGGACCCGATCACTGACCTGGATGGTAAAATGAAGCAGCTTGCGGTAAGCGGTTTCATCGCTCATGGTCAGGTTGGTGATGTTGGCACCTGAATCGGACAAGGTGGCGGCAATTGTGGCCAAGGCACCTTTTTCATTCACGGCCTGAAGGTCGACATTCACATCGAACTGGCGGGTTATTTCTGGTGACCACTGCACATCTGTCCACCGTTCGGGTTCCTTGCGGATCTGCTTGCGGGCGTTTTCGCATTCATCTGCATGAATGATCAGCCCAGAGCCTTTTCGCACATAGCCAATAATCCTGTCGCCCGGTATTGGCATGCAACAGGGCGCACGCTGAACCGACATGCCTTCACCGCCATGGATCATGATGGGTGCACGCACTTCACGAACCGGGCTGGTCACAGGCGCATCCAACCTGGTGTCTACGCGACCCATGGCAATCATCACCCTGCGTGCCACCACCGGCGCTACACGTCGGCCAGCACCTACATCAGCCAGCAATTCCTCGCGCGTGCCAACCTGGCAGTCTTTCAACAAGCGGTCCCACACCTCCGGCCCGAGGTTGTCCAGCTTGATTTGATCAGCTTCCAGCGCCTGTTCAAGCAAGCGGCTGCCCAGGCGCACGGTTTCTTCCAGGTTCATGGTTTTCAGGTAGTGCCGGATCTCCGACCGGGCCTTGCCCGACCTGACAAAGCCCAGCCAGACGGGGTTGGGCCTGGAATGGGGAGCCGTGATGATTTCAACCACATCACCGCTTTTCAGAACAGTGCGGAGAGGTTCAATCACCTGGTTCACCCGCGCTGCCACGCAATGGTTGCCCACATCCGTGTGAACTGCATATGCAAAATCCACCACCGTGGCACCCCGGGGCAGGCTCATGATCTTGCCGTTGGGCGTGAACACATACACTGCATCCGGGAAAAGGTCGACCTTGATGTGTTCAAGAAACTCAGCTGAATCGCCTGTCTGGTTCTGAATGTCGAGCAGGCTTTGCAGCAGGCGGTGGGTCTGGGTTTGAATATTGTTCAGCGCTTCGCCTTCACCCTTGTAAAGCCAGTGTGAAGCCACGCCTTTTTCTGCCACCTGGTGCATTTCTTCGGTGCGGATCTGGAATTCAACTGGTGTGCCATAAGGGCCCAGCAGGGTGGTGTGCAGGCTTTGGTAACCGTTCAGCTTGGGGATTGCAATGTAATCCTTGAACTTGCCAGGCACCGGCTTGAACAATTGATGCAGCATGCCCATGGCCATGTAGCAGGTGGGCATGTCTTTGACTACCACTCGAAAGCCGTACACATCAAGCACCTGGGAAAAGCTGAGCCGCTTTTCAATCATCTTGCGGTAAATGCCGTACAGCGCCTTTTCCCGACCATACACCTGGCAATCGATTTTTGCTTCGCCCAGGCACTTCTCCACTGCCTCCAGGATTTTCCCAACCACCTCCCGGCGGTTGCCCCTGGCGGCCAGCACCGCTTTTTTCAGCACCTCGTACCGCATGGGGTAGGCATGTTGAAAGCTCAGTTCCTGCAGTTCCCTGAATATCTCATTCAGGCCAAGGCGGTGGGCAATCGGGGCGTAAATCTCAAGGGTTTCAAGTGCAATTCTGCGCTTTTTTGCGGGGCTCATGATGTCGAGCGTGCGCATGTTGTGCAGTCGATCAGCCAGTTTCACCAGGATGACACGCAGGTCGCGTGCCATGGCCAACAGCATTTTCCGGAAATTTTCAGCTTGGGCCTCTTCCCGGGAAGAGAACTCCATCTTGTCCAGCTTGGAAAGACCATCCACCAGGTCAGCCACCGAGCCGCCGAAGCGTTCAATCAGGTCTTCCTTGGTGGTGCCGGAGTCTTCCATCACGTCATGCAGCAAGGCGGCCTGAATGGCCTGGCTGTCAAGTTTCCAGCTGGCGCAAAGCTCGGCGACTGCAATTGGATGGGTTACATAGGGCTCGCCAGTGGCGCGGAACTGACCCAGGTGGGCCACGTCAGAGAATTTGTAGGCCTCGCGCACACGGCGGATTTCCGCCTCGGGTAGATAGGTCGATGCAAGACCGATCAACTGGGCGATAGAAACCACCGTGGGTTTGTTCTGCTCAGCTTGTAATTCCCTGGCTTGCATGTCCCTCCACATCCCCTGCTACGAATACTGCGACCTTCTATTGTGCAGGCTTACTTCTGATCCGGCAAGACGATATTGACTTCAAGCATCTCCATATTTCCTTGTTTTTGAAGGTTAAATTTGATGTCTTCCTGGTCAATTCGAACGTATTTTGCGATCACCTGCATTAGTTCATCACGCATTTGCGGCAAAAAATCCGGGCCATCACTGTCCACCCGCTCCCGTGCAATGATCAATGAAAGTCGTTCTTTCGCAACATTGGCGGACTTCTTCTTTTCGCCGAACAACATGCTGAGTAGTGACATGGCTTTAACCTCCAAACAGGCGTTTCAGCAGGCTGGGCTTTTCATAGTCCACGAAGCGCAGGGGCTTTGTTTCGCCCAGAAAGCGCGAGATGCAGTCCTGGTAGGCCAGCGCTGCTTCATTCTCCTCTGCATGGATCACTGGCATGCCCTGGTTGGAAGCCTGAAGAACGGTTTCCGATTCAGGAATCACGCCGAGAAGCGGCACGCGCAGCAGGTCGGCTACGTCGGTGTAGCTCAGCATTTCCCCTTCATTCGCGCGCTTGGCTGAATAGCGGGTAATCAGCAGGTGTTCCTTCACAGGTTCCCCACCTTCGCGGGCCCGCTTGCTCTTGGCCTGCAGAATGCCGATGATGCGGTCGGAATCACGTACGGAGGACACTTCCGGATTGGTTACCACGATTGCTTCATCAGCAAAGGTCAGTGCCATCACTGCGCCACGCTCAATGCCGGCGGGGCTGTCACACACGATGTATTCAAAGCCCATGTCGATCAGGTCCTTGATGACCTTTTCCACGCCTTCTTCTGTCAGCGCATCCTTGTCGCGGGTCTGGGAGGCGGGCAGAATGGACAGCATCGGGCAATGCTTGTCCTTGATCAGGGTTTGCTGCAGCGTGGCCTCACCGTTGATTACGTTCACCAGGTCATACACCACGCGGCGCTCGCATCCCATGATGAGGTCGAGGTTTCTCAGGCCCACATCAAAGTCGATGACCACTGTCTTGAAACCACGCAGGGCCAGGCCTGCCGAGAAACTTGCGCTGGTGGTTGTCTTACCAACACCACCCTTACCGGATGTAACAACAATGACTCGACTCACAAATAGTCTCCTAGCGGATGTTGATGGCCTTCAGCCTTAATACGGGCGGCTCAGAACCATGGTCAAGATGAATCAGGGTGGGTTTGGCCCGGTTTTCTTCGGGAAACCCACCTTCGAATGTCAGGTAGTAACCCGCCACAGCCACAAGTTCCGGTTCGAAACAGGTGGACAGGATGCGGGCCTGTGTGTCTCCGGCTGCGCCAGCCAGCGCTCTTCCACGCAGAACACCATACACATGCACGTTGCCGTCAGCAATGACTTCGGCACCCGCTGACACCTGGCCCAGAACGACCAGATCAGCCCCTTGGGCATAGATTTTCTGCCCGCTGCGCACAGGATGGTCAATCACCATGGTGCGCCGGCTGGTGTCGAATTCAGGTATTGCAGGGTGTGCTGCCGGGGTGGTTTCCGGGCTGGGTGCTGTTGGTGCGCTTTCAGCCTGTGGTGAGTGTTCGGCCGCGGTGGCTGCAGTTACCCGGTTTTCAGCAGCAGAAGGCGGGTTTGCTTCGAGAACAGGATCAGCATGCTCTGCGGAGCTGGCTTCATACCGCACTCCCAGTGCCTCTGCCTGTGATTCCAGAGACTCGCTGTGTCCTCGGACTTCGACCAGGTGCACGCCTGCTTCCTTCAGAACCTCGGCATAGGCTTCAAGGCCCACATCATTGGAGCTGAAGTCGGCATCGTTCCAGGCGGAGAAATCCAGCACGGCCGGCTCCGCAGAATACACGCCGGGGGCAGGGCCGAGGCGTTTTTTCAGGGCCTCCAGGCTTTCCTGCCGTGGGGCGGGGCGCAATGCAAAGTTGACTGCCTTGATTCTGGCGAACTTGATGTCGAGCGGGGCAGGGCTGTGCTTGTTCAAGATGGTTCGTGTTCCGGAGGTTCGGGAAAAAGGCCGGTTTTTACGAACAAAGCCCGAGCCGCTTGCCGGTCTCGGGCCTTGTACAGGTTGGCTTGCCCGGTTTAAACAGGCACGCGTTTCAGCATTTCAACGCCGATTTCACCTGCAGCAATTTCACGCAGTGCGGTTACTGTGGGCTTGTCCTTGTCGGCTTTTACCTTGGGTGTATGGCCCTGGGCCAGCATGCGTGCGCGGTAGGTGGCACACAGGGCCATGTCGAAACGGTTGGGAATCTTTTTCAGGCAATCTTCAACTGTGATGCGGGCCATCTGGTGTCCTTAGAGTCCAATACTTTTGAGTTGCGTCCCGTGGCGGGCCATTTGCTGGTTAAAACGGCAACGGGAGGCGAAGACGATCGATTTCAGCTCAAGCAAGGCCTGAGAAAAATCATCGTTAAGGATAACATAATCAAAGTGCCTCGCCTGCTCAATCTCCAGCCGTGCGGCACCCATTCTTGCCAAAATCACTTCCTCGCTGTCCGTGCCACGCCCACGCAACCGTTTCTCAAGTTCTTCCAGGCTGGGCGGAAGGATGAAAATGGACACCACGTTGTCAACCCTGCGCACCACCTGTTCCGCACCCTGCCAGTCAATTTCCAGCAGCACATCCCTGTCAACCGCCATCTGGCTTTCAATCCAGGCCCTGGATGTGCCGTAATAGTTGCCATGCACGTGCGCCCACTCCAGAAAGCCGTCCGCATCCCGGATCTGCTCGAATTCAGGCTGGGAAATGAAGTGGTAATCCTTTCCATCCTGTTCCCCCGGGCGAGGTTTGCGTGTTGTGTTGGAGATGGACAGCCCAATTCCCTGCACGTCAGCCAGCAAGGCTTTCACCAGTGATGATTTTCCTGCTCCCGAGGGTGCACTGACGATGAACAGGCTTCCTGAATAATGATCCGCTTGGGAGGTGGGTGGGGTGTTGCTCATGGCTGGCTGTCACTAAAAAAAGAGCGGGTGAATGCTGAATTCTATTCGAAATGAACAGTTGAGATACCCCACGAAGGCATGGATGAGACCTCGGCCACAACGGACCTGCTTTGAACCCTGTCAATTGTGCATGTACACAGGAATCCTTTTTCGAACAGGAGATGCAGCCATGTACCTAGCTAACCGAAATTCAGGCCCCTTTCAGTCGGGGCTGTGGGACCTGGAGGTTATTCATGTGAACTGGAATACAAACGGGGATCAGACCATAGCGGAAACATTCCGAGGTCCCATACACACCACGTTACCACTGTTGCGCTCAGTGACGGAACGAAAAAGCGCAACTTCTCTTGGCGGACGATGCCGGTCAATGAACGAGTTGCGTTACGCGATGGTGCACTCATTATTCAAGCCAAATACCCGGTATGAGAAGCTAACTCCAGGGCAGATCATGGATGAGGTCAACAGTCCCCGGGCCAATGAATATGCCCAGGAAACCATGGCGCGCCTGTTGGCCATGCAGCTGATCGGGGCTGGCTTCAATCCCAGATACTGCGATCAAAACCTGAGGTTGCCGGATCCCCGGCAACCCATCATCGGGACGCCGGATGGCTTTCAGGGGCATGATTTTGTGGGTACTGTGGTCAACGGCTTATCCACGCGCAAGTCGACGGTAACAAAAATCACGCGGTTCATGGAAGAAGTGAGGGAGCTGGCCAGGCAATATCTGGGGATTCATGAGGCAAGCTTGGGAAATGTTGAATCCATGAGCCCATCCGACCAGCTGGTTCACCGTGTGCGGTTGATGTTGCTGGCTGCCGAGCCTGCCAGCCTGCGACTCGAGCCCGCCGCAGTGGGGCGTGTTCTACGGGCGCTTAATTCTTTCGAGACAGATCGCCCGCAGTACAACCTGCTGAGCTTGTCACGGTCATCAGCCACAGCCAACGAATTGAGAAGGGAAATCAGAGAAGCCCGACAACTGACCCAGAACCGGCTGTTCTGATCATTCGATATTCTGGATCTGCTCCCGGAACTGTTCTACCAGCACCTTCAAGTCGATTGAAGCCTGGGTTTGCGCAATTGCATGGGCTTTGCTGCCCAGCGTGTTGGCCTCGCGGTTCAGTTCCTGGGTCAGAAAGTCGAGTCGTTTGCCGATTACGCCACCTTTTTTCAGGATGCGACGCACCTCTGCAAAATGGGTCTGAAGGCGCTCCACTTCCTCTTTCACATCAATCCGCACGCTGTGCAGCGCAACTTCATGGCGGATTCTTTCTTCAAGGTCTTCCACCGTCAGGTGACCAGCCTTGTCATTGATGATTTTGTCAAAGGTTTCGGTCATCCGTTCCCGGATCTTGCCCTCATAATGGGCCAGAAAATCAGGCAGCATGGGAAGCAATTGGTTCACGATGGCTTCCATGCCATCGATTTTCTCAAGCAGCACGGCAGTCAAACCAGCCCCCTCGCGTTCCCGGCTGCGCTTCAGCGCCTCGATGGCCTGGTCACACAGGCTGGAAATGATTTCCTGGAGTTCCTCGCTGCTCAGGCTGTCGTCTTCCACCACGCCGGGCCAGT
>DASUDJ010000176.1:0-8349 GCA_036275635.1 Limnobacter sp.
CCTGCAGTGCGTGCGCTGTTGAGCAAAGCGATCGAGGCCTGCAAGACCAAGGGCAAGTATGTGGGTATCTGCGGGCAGGGCCCTTCAGACCATCCAGATTTTGCGCTGTGGCTGGCCGGCGAGGGCATTGAATCAATTTCATTGAATCCCGACACCGTGATCGACACCTGGCAAAAACTGGCAGACAAGTTCAAGAAAGCTTAAAAAAAGAAAGGAGCTACACCATTGAGCAACTGGTCATTGTGGTTGGTATTGTCGGGCATTCTGTTGATAGCAGAAATCACCACGGGTACCTTCTATTTGCTCATGGTGTCGCTTGGGGCGGCCATCGGTGCGCTGATGGCCTATCTCGGCCTGGGTCTTGAAGTGCAGATTGGCAGTGCGGCCGTATTTTCAGTGGCAGGAAGCCTGCTTCTGAAGAACAAGTCGGTGAAGCGCAGCCACACTGACCGCCAACATGACCTGCTGGACATCGGCAACAAGCTGGATATTCCGCAATGGAGCGCCAATGGCCGCACACAGGTGCAATACCGTGGCTCCAGTTGGGCTGCAGAAAGCATGGACCAGGTTCCTGCCCCAGGTTTGCATCAGATTGTGGACGTTCAGGGCAATACGCTGAAGGTCAGGAACATATCAACCACTGCATGAATTTTTTCAGCCCATCACCTGGCTGGACATCCCGAGGAGAATTGCATGGAAGTGTCGATCGTCATATTGGTGCTCGCTGTTGTGTTTGTCAGCCAGGCACTTCGAATTGTGCCGCAACAAAGTGCCTGGGTGGTTGAACGCCTTGGCAAGTATGACCGCACCCTGCAAGCGGGTCTGAACTTCCTGGTTCCTTTCGTGGAGCGTGTGGCTTACAAGCATTCCCTGAAGGAAATTCCGCTGGATGTGCCCAGCCAGGTGTGCATTACCAAGGACAACACGCAGTTGCAGGTGGACGGCATACTTTATTTCCAGGTGACCGACGCCATGCGGGCCAGTTACGGATCAAGTGATTACATCACGGCAATTACCCAGCTTGCGCAGACCACCCTTCGCTCGATCATTGGCCGAATGGAGCTGGACAAGACCTTCGAGGAACGCGAGCTCATCAACGCCGCAATCGTGAATGCCCTGGATGAGGCTGCCTTGAACTGGGGTGTGAAAGTGCTGCGCTATGAGATCAAGGACCTGACTCCTCCCCGTGAAATCTTGCTGTCCATGCAGGCGCAAATCACCGCAGAGCGGGAGAAGAGGGCGTTGATTGCTGCCTCGGAAGGTCGAAAGCAGGAGCAGATCAACATTGCCACCGGCGAGAGGGAGTCCGCCATAGCGCGCTCTGAGGGTGACCGGATAGCTGCAATCAACCGGGCGCAAGGTGAAGCAGGTGCCATCAAGGAAATTGCTGATGCCACTGCAGAAGCCCTTCGAAAGGTGGCGTCGGCAATTGCAGAGCCAGGTGGCATGGAAGCCGTGAATTTGCGGGTGGCCGAGCAATATGTGGAGGCTTTCTCCGGTGTGGCCAAAGCCGGTACAACATTGATTCTGCCCGGTGACCTGAGCAACATGGGCTCCATGGTGGCCGCCGCCATGCAGGTGGTGAAGCAGCAAAAGTAGTTGCCTTCACCTTCATCAGCTTCTCGGGAACCTTTCAGTTCCAGTTTACACAGACCTGTAGTTCAGTCCCCACCGAGCCAGGTATCCCGTGAAACAGAAAGCAGAACTGAGAGTTTCGGTCGACAGGGTTCTGGCCGATCAGGTTCGACATGCAGCAACCGAACTGAATATGCCAGTCAGTGCCCTGGTTCGCGCCCAAATACAGGGGTTTCTGCAAGCGCGTGAAAAATCAGAACAGCTGGGGAATCCGAATTTCAGGGTTGTTGCAGAGTTTTCACTTGGAATTCGCAGCGCGGGCAGCGCCATGCATGCGCTTTCTCTGGAAAGGTATTCACAACTGCTGGATTTGCTGACCGCAGCGGGCCTTCCGGTGCCCAGCCTGCCAGAGGCAAGGCTGGATCAAATGGTCAGGGAACTGAAAACCCTGTCCGAACTGTGAGGTACACATGAATACCTCGCCACATATCGTGCTGGTGCCCGACTGTGGCCCACTGCTGGAACTTCACCTTCAGGGGCAACTTCACCTGCTCACACTGCAGTTTGCCGCCCTGGCTGTTCCGGATGCGGTGATTCACCAACTGGTGCGTTTTCACGGCGAGGAGGGCAAGGCCTTGGCTGTCTGGATCAGCCAGTCTCAAATACCTGTTCTTCAGACCCGGACTTTCAACAATGGCCAGGTTCAGCAGGATGTGCTGCATTCTTCCTGTGAAAGAAGCCTGGTGGACTCGTGCCTGCTGGAGGTGATGAAGGACCTCGGTGCCCAGGAAGGGCAGACCCGTGGAGTCTTACTGTTGGATGACTACAAGTGTCTGGGCGACTCCCCATTCAATTCCATCCAGTTCTGTACCACTATAACGCTGAGTGCGCTAAAGCGTTTTTTGCTGTCCTTGCCAATCAACCAGGCGCAGGTTCCTGCACCCACACATCGGGTTGCGGCACCCCAGGAAAAGCAGGCCGTTTTCAGGCTGAATGCCTTGCAGAGGGTTAATCCGCAAGCGCTTGAGCATCAATTCAGGAAGCTGGCCGAGCACACCACCCAGATGTGCATGAAAGGCGTTGAAGTGGTAAAAGCGGGAAAGAAGAAGTTCAAACCAACTGTATCAACGGGCCCCCGGAGTGACCTTGCTGAACAGTTCAGAAAAAACCTGGAACTGAAAAAACCAGGGCAGCAAGCCAGGCCCGACTCATCTGAGTCAGATCACTGATTGCCAACCATCGGTTCAGGTCCTGTGCACCTTCATCAGGCGCTCCTGTTCCCGTTTCCAGTCCTTGTCTTTCAGTGTGTCCCTCTTGTCATGCAGTTTTTTGCCCTTGGCCAGCGCCATGTCCACCTTGATTCGACCGCTCTTGTAATGCAGGTTCAGGGGCACGAGTGAGTAGCCGCGTTGCTCTACCTTGCCAATCAGCCTGTTGATTTCCTTGCGATGCATCAACAACTTGCGGGTGCGGGTATTCACCGGGTTCACATGGGTGGATGCACTGGTCAGGGGTGAAATATGACAGTTCAGCAGCCACAGTTCGCCGTTGCGAACCACGATGTGACTTTCCTTGATTTGCACGCGTCCTTCCCGGATGGATTTGACTTCCCATCCTTCCAGCACGATACCGGCTTCGTACTTCTCTTCAATGAAATAGTCAAAGCCTGCTTTTTTGTTGTCAACAATACTCATGAATTCGGGTAAAACTTCCTTGGTGTGCAGCGCAAGATGAAACGCGCTAAAATACAGAGTTTAATCCTTTCTCCAAGCGGGTAGTACCTTCCGCATCATTCATGGCCACTGTTGAAAAGTCTGTACTTGTCCATTTCTCCACGCACCAGATGTTCAACCTGGTCAGGGCAGTGGGTGAGTATCCCAATTTTCTTCCCTGGTGCAGTGCCGGCTCTGTGGAGCCGGTGGGTCCATCTGTCGAGAAGGCCACCGTGGAAATTTCATTCAAGGGCGTAAAGCAGAGCTTTTGCACCATGAACCGCCTGACTTTCAACAGTGAAATTCACATGACCCTGATCGAAGGGCCTTTCACTCACCTTGAAGGCACCTGGAAGTTCATTGAACTGACGCCCGAGGCCTGCAAGGTGCAGTTCCGGCTGGAATATGAATTTTCCAGCAAGCTGCTTGAGCAACTGGTTGGGCCGGTATTCACAAGCCTGGCCAATAGCTTCGTGGATTCATTCACCCAGCGTGCGGAAGCATTGCACAGCGTAGATTCATCCCGGTAATGCTGATCCACTGGCTTGAACTGAAGCCTGAAATGGCAGGTGTGATCACCAGTTCACCTTCACCACTTGAACTGCCCGGGGGCAGTACGGTTGGCTTTGCCCTTGCTGCGATCGGCATCAAGCAGGATGTGGCAACCGCTTTGCTCGACAGCCGCGCTGTTGCCGTCTTTGGGCAATACGCCAGTGAGGACACTGTACTGCACAACGGCGACCGGCTTGAAATACTGGATGCGCTCAGCTTTGACCCCATGGAAAGTCGCCGTCGCAGGGCCATGCACAAGGTAAAAACCAAAAGACAGAAAGAGCTGGCCAGGCATGAGCGCCGCAGCCGAAAGCAATCCAATTCAGCCTCATAAAACTGAATTTCGACTGATTTTCTGTTTGCAAATCAAAACAGCGGAAGCTGCTATCCTTTATAATTCGCTTTTGCGCGAGGAGAAATTGCATGCGTGTTACGCAAAAAGCGTTAACCTTTGATGATGTATTGCTGGTTCCTGCGTTCTCAGACGTTCTTCCAAAAGAAACATCCCTGTCCACTCAACTGACCCGCAACATCCGCCTGAATATTCCCCTGGTGTCTGCTGCCATGGACACGGTGACCGAAGCCCGGCTGGCAATCGCAATGGCCCAGGAAGGTGGCATAGGCATCATTCACAAGAATCTGACGGCAAGCCAGCAGGCTGCCGAAGTGGCGAAAGTCAAGCGGCATGAATCGGGTGTGGTCCGCGACCCGATCACGATCGAACCTGAAATGACTGTCCGCCAGGTGATTGGCCTGACCCAGCAGCACAAGATTTCAGGCCTGCCGGTGGTGAAAGACCGCAAGGTGGTAGGTATCGTGACCAACCGGGACTTGCGTTTCGAAACAAACCTTGATCAGCCGGTGTCCAACATCATGACTCCTCGTGACCGACTGGTCACCGTATCGGAAGAGGATAGCCTGGAACAGGCCAAGGCACTGATGCACAAGCACAGGCTTGAGCGCGTACTCGTGATTGGTGAAGACCACACTCTGAAAGGCCTGATCACTGTCAAGGACATCCAGAAGGCCACTGAGCATCCATTCGCCAGCAAGGACATTCACGGCAAGCTGCGCGTTGGCGCTGCGGTGGGTGTGGGTGATGGAACAGAAGACCGGGTTGAAAAGCTGGTTGCTGCAGGTGTGGACGTGCTGGTTGTTGATACGGCCCATGGGCACAGCAAGGGCGTTCTTGACCGTGTTCGCTGGGTAAAGCAGAACTATCCTCAGGTGGATGTGATCGGCGGCAATATTGCGACAGCCAGCGCAGCACTTGCATTGATGGAACATGGTGCTGATGGGGTGAAGGTCGGCATTGGTCCCGGCTCAATCTGCACCACCCGAATCGTGGCGGGCGTGGGCGTGCCACAGATCAGCGCAATCGCGAACGTGGCCAAGGCACTGAAGGGAACAGGTGTGCCTGTCATTGCAGATGGCGGTATCCGTTACTCTGGGGATATTTCCAAGGCCCTGGCTGCTGGCGCCAGCGCTGCGATGATGGGCGGTATGTTCGCAGGCACGGAAGAGGCACCCGGTGAAGTGGTGCTGTTCCAGGGTCGCAGCTACAAGGCCTATCGTGGCATGGGCTCCCTGGGCGCAATGACACAGGGTTCAGCCGATCGCTATTTCCAGGATCCAGCCAACAATGCTGACAAGCTGGTGCCGGAAGGAATCGAAGGGCGTGTGCCTTACAAGGGTTCGGTGCTGTCAATCATCTTCCAGTTGGTGGGCGGTGTGCGCTCCTCCATGGGTTATGTGGGTTGCCGCAGCATTGAAGAAATGCATGAAAAGGCAGAATTTGTCGAAATTTCATCTGCCGGTATTCGCGAATCCCATGTGCATGATGTGCAAATCACAAAAGAAGCGCCCAACTATCATGTTGATTGACATGCTGACTGAAGCCTGAGCACTGAACATCCATGCAAAAGCCCGACACGCCCCAGAATGAGGATGAAAGAACCCGGACAATTCACAACCTTGGCCTGATTTATTCTCCTTCCGAGGCCAGGTTTGATCGAATCACACGGTTGGTGTGTCGGCATTTTGATGTCAGCACGGCGCTGGTCAGCATCATCTACAAGGAATTCCAGTGGTTCAAATCGAACCAGGGTCTGAATGCCTGTTCGACTGACAGGGAAATTTCGTTTTGTGGTCATGCCATTCTGAGCGATGAAGCCCTGGTCGTTGAAAATGCGCTGCTTGATCCGCGCTTCATGGACAATCCGCTGGTCACAGAAGGTCCAAAAATCCGGTTCTATGCAGGCCAGCCAATTCATGACCCTTTTGGAGTCGCGCTCGGCACACTTTGCCTGATTGATGGTTCACCACGGCAATTCACTGAAGAAGATCGAAGGGACCTGAAGGACTTTGCCCGCCTGATAGAGGCTGAAATCGCCAAGCCAATTGACGACAATGTGGTTACGCGGTTCGTGCTTTCACTGAGCGAGCAGCAAAGATTGTTGCTGATTGATCCGCTGGTGGGCACCTGGAATCGCCGTGGCCTTGAGGCATTGCTGGAAAAGGAAATTGAACAGGCTCGCAGAAGCAAGCAGGACATTTCCCTGATCAGGCTGAAACTGGGCGCTTTCCAGGATATGCAGTCACGTTTTGGTCCCGAGCGCATGATTGATTTCAGCAAGTTCACCGCTTCAATTCTGCGAGACACGATGACTGGTGGTTGTGGTGTGGCGTCGCTTGCGTCGGACGAATTTGTGACCACTTGCCCTGGCCTTCGGCAGACCGAGTTGCTGAAACTGGTTGATCATCTTGAAAGCCAATTCAAACGGAACATGCTGGAAACCCAGGGTGTGAAAGCTTTGGTGGACGTGGAGGTTTCAATTCTCACCCTGTCCCGGGAGCAACTGGATTGCAGTCCGGAAGAAGTGCTTGCGCTGCTGCAGAAACAGCCAGCACGGCAGGATGATCAACAAGACACGCACAAGCCTGCCTGATTTTTAAAATACATCTCAAATACGTTCATGAATCATCAAAAAATACTGGTACTCGACTTTGGCTCCCAGGTCACACAACTGATTGCACGCCGGGTACGGGAATGCGGCGTGTTCTGTGAAATATTGCCCTGCGATGTCGAGCCCCAGCGCATCCGTGATTACGGAGCGGCTGGCATTATCCTATCTGGCAGTCACCAGTCGGCCTATGAGGAAAGCACCGACCGTGCACCTGAACTGGTATTCGAGTTGGGTGTGCCAGTGCTGGGGATCTGCTACGGCATGCAGACCATGGCCCTGCAGCTGGGTGGCAAGGTGGAGGCTGGCACCGTGCGTGAATTCGGCCATGCCCAGATTCGCGCCCATGGACACACTCGCCTGTTTGATGGCATCCAGGATGAAACTAATGAGCAGGGCCACGGCTTGCTGAATGTGTGGATGAGCCATGGTGACAAGGTCACCGAGCTGCCGCCGAATTTCAAGCTGATGGCCTCCACGCCTTCCTGTCCAATAGCCGGCATGGCAGATGAAGAGCGCCGGTTCTATGCAGTGCAGTTCCATCCCGAAGTAACCCATACCAAAAAGGGCAGGGAAATTCTTGCCCGCTTTGTGCGTGATATCTGTGGCTGCACCGGTGACTGGTCCATGCCCAGCTTTGTGGATGAGGCAGTTGAACGAATTCGTGCACAGGTGGGTACGGATGAAGTCATCCTGGGCCTGTCTGGTGGTGTGGATTCCTCTGTGGCTGCCGCGCTGATTCACAAGGCAATTGGCGACCAGCTGACCTGTGTGTTTGTAGATCACGGCCTGCTGCGCTACAAGGAAGGCGAGCAGGTGATGGAAACCTTCAGCCGGCACCTGGGTGTGCGTGTGGTGCATGTGAATGCCACAGATGAATTCATGGGGCAACTGAAAGGGGTTACCGACCCGGAAGCCAAGCGCAAGATCATCGGCAAGGCATTCGTGGATGTGTTCCAGCGGGAGGCGGGCAAGCGAGCCAATGCAAAATGGCTGGCACAGGGCACCATTTATCCCGACGTCATTGAATCGGCCGGGGCCAAAACCGGCAAGGCAACCAGCATCAAGAGCCACCACAACGTGGGTGGCCTGCCAGACACACTGAACCTGAAGCTGCTTGAACCCTTGCGCGACCTGTTCAAGGATGAGGTTCGCAAGCTGGGTGTGGAACTGGGACTCGACCCTGAAATGGTGTATCGCCACCCGTTCCCCGGACCCGGACTGGGTGTGCGGATACTGGGTGAAGTGAAAGCCGAATATGCTGAGATTCTGCAGCGTGCGGACGCGGTGTTCATTGAAGAGTTGCGCAACACAAAGGCCACCCGGAAAGATGCTGCAGCAGAGTTGTGTACGGAAGAACAAGTGGGCAAATCCTGGTACGACCTGACCAGCCAGGCTTTCGCAGTGTTCCTGCCGGTGAAGTCGGTGGGCGTGATGGGCGATGGCCGTACCTATGAATACGTGGTCGCCATTCGGGCTGTACAAACTCAGGATTTCATGACAGCACATTGGGCGCACTTGCCTTATGCATTGCTGGGACGGGTTTC